>JAZRPU010000194.1:0-2643 GCA_045649365.1 Eubacteriales bacterium
GGCTACGATCCGACTTCTTCCCCGATGACGTAACGCTTCTTGATGGTGGGAAAGAGCCATTTGTTTTCTTTCAGCAAGATTCTCCGAGGTGGAACAATTTGCCCTACGGCACAGATAAAATTGGCTCCCACGGGTGCGGCCCCACGAACATGGCTATGGTTATCTCAACCATAACGGGCAAGGTGGTATATCCTGATGAAGCGGCACAATGGAGCGTTAAACACGGATATTGGGCAAAAGGCGTGGGTAGCTCACATGGATTAATGACTGCTATGGCAAAGGCTTATGACGTTCCCGTTTCCACAATATCGCAAGGATCTTGGTCAGAAGCTATAAAAGCGTTAAAAAACGGAAAATACCTCATAACAAGAGTTAAAAACGGTATATTTGCTACGAATAATCATTTCATAGTAATCAGAGGGATTACTGATGATGGAAAATTCCTTGTGGCAAATTCTATAAGCTATGATGATTCTGTGGAGGAATGGAGTCAGAGCACAATTAAGGGTCAAGTGAATCTGGGCTTTTGGGTATATGGATAAATTGAATTGAATAAAAAAGACGGATAATCCAGAATGTTGGATATCCGTCTTTTTTTAAAAAGCAAACCGCTCTTAAAAAACAGAGCGGTTTACTTTTGTACGAGGGGATTTTATTGGATAATAGAGTTTTTTAATTTATTATTCGCTTCTCAAGGCTTCAACGGGGTCTTTCTTCGCTGCAAGCTTTGAGGGAATAAGACCACCGATAAGAGTGAGAAGAACACTTATTATAACAAGTGCCACAGCACCGCCTACTGGCAAGCTTGCTATGTGGGAAACTCTTGTGGAGGTATCTTTTGTCAAAGCGTCAACTACAACGTTTATGGGAATTGTGAGGAGGATAGTAACTCCAATACCAACAAGTCCCGAGAAAAGACCGATAATTCCCGTTTCTGCTTTGAAAACTCTGGAGATATCTTTCTTCGATGCGCCCATTGCTCTCAAAATACCAATTTCTTTCGTTCTTTCCAAAACTGAAATATAGGTGATAATTCCTATCATTATGGAAGAAACAACAAGGGAGATGGAAACGAATCCAATGAGAACGTAAGATATAATATTGATTATTGTGCTTATGGATGACATGAGCAAGCCTACGATATCTGTATATTCAATAGCAAGCTCCTCTTTGCCTTCTTTTTTGACTCTTTCGTTGTAGTTATCAATAATTCCCGTGAGAACGTCTTTATCTTCAAAGGTGGAAGTGTATATATTGATTGCCGATGGAGCGTTAAGGTCAACGTATCCTAATTTTTTAAGGTTTCCTTCATAAGTGGCTTCAGTAACTATTGTGTCTTTTGTCATTTCGATTATTTGCTCCTCTGTATATCCCATACTGAGTGCCATATCGATTTGAGCAATAGTCTGTTCCGCTTGAGCTTGAGGGAGGTTGTTTTTGATAAATGCTTTAATATCTTCTATAGTAAGGTTGAAATCTTCACCGGAAAAAGCAACTCCGCTGAAAATGTCAATGCTTTTGTTTTCTCCCATCTGTGAAAGAAGTGCTTTTCCGTTGTTTACTCTGTTGATAAAGTAATCTGTAAGCTCTCTTGTATATGCAACTGCGCCTGTGAGGGAAGTTGCAACAGCGTCGGGTCTTGGTCTGATAATTCCCGATACCTTTATTTCTATAGGGTCGTTTTCGGTGTTATCATCATTGAGAAGCTTGTAGATATATGCATTTACGTCTTTGTCTTCTGTGTGGTCAATCCATTTTTTACCCGCTTCGTCATATTCAAAATACATATCCGTTGTGGCAAGATAAAATTTTTGGTTTAAAAGGTCGTCAAGGGTATATTTGGTAACTTTGTCTGTTTCCAATTCAGTCCCGCCGAAAATAGCGTCGAAACGGTCTTCCATTACCGATTGGTCTTTTATATTGAGGGTGTAGAGGGCAAGGTCGCTTATTCTGTTATCTTCGTTTACAACGAGAACAACTTCATTGTATTGTTCCGGCCATCTGCTTTTGTCGCCTACCAATTCGTATTGGTCGTATAAAAGATTGTTAATAACTTTACCGTTTTTCCCCGGGAGCATTTGTTGCCACATGTCGAAATTATACATTTCCGACATATCCTGACCCATAAATCCTCCCTGCATTGTGGGAGCAGAGCCGGCGCTTCCGCCCATCATTTTTTCAAAAACAAGGTCCATAATAGGACTGGGATTAACACGAACCGCTTTATCGTCTTTAACGGAAAAAACGTTGAGCTTTACCTTGTAATCGTAATCTATTGCGCTGATAACGTCTAAAATTCCGTCTTGGTTTGTATCAATGAAGTTTTTGAAGTTTGCCAAATCGTTTGCTCTTACTTCAGAAAGCAACGTTTTCAAAAAGCTTCCCATAACGTCGCTGGAGTAGATAGCGTTGGGGTCTTTGTTTGTTATCATGTTTTCTTCCGCAACGTCTTGCATCCCCATAAGCAGACCTGTGTAGTCAACGGTTTCCGATTGTATCTGCAAAGGATAGGTGGAAAGAGTTTCTCTTTGAACTTTATCTATAAAGCCTTGAATACCGCTGGATAATGCGAGAATAAGGGCGATTCCTATAATACCGATACTTCCAGCAAAGGAAGTCATGAACGTTCTGCCTTTTTTTGTG
>JAZRPU010000195.1:0-10600 GCA_045649365.1 Eubacteriales bacterium
AAGGCTATATTCAAGGACAAACCCCAAATCTTCTGCATAGTTTTGGCATGTAGTAGGAAATCGGATATTATGTAAGCATATAATTTCACGTTTAAATAAGCGTGACCAAATTTCCCATCCATGCTCACATCCTAAAATATACTTTAAAATATATTCAAGAACATCACTCTTTGTAAGAGATTCAACAACGCCAGTTTCATGTTTCTTTTTTGGCATAATAACATGTCCGTCATCAATGTAATAATTAGTAATAACACAGTCAGAATTAGAATCTTTAATTTCCTTTACCATAACCTCAAGGCGTTCGTTAGCCCAATAATCATCGGAATCACAAAATGTCACATATTTCCCCGAAGCAAATTCTAAACCACTATTACGTGCAGCAGAAACACCTGCATTTTCTTTATGAATAACATGGATTCTATTGTCAACGCTTGCATATTTATCGCAAATGGTTGGACAGTTATCTGTACTTCCATCATCCACAAGGATAAGTTCAAAATCCGAAAATGTTTGCGAAAGAATACTATCTATGCATTTTGAAAGATGTTTTTCCACATTATATATAGGTACAATAACACTAACAACATTCATGCTAAACACTCATTTATTATTTTTTTCTTCATTAGCAAAGAACTTTCTCTTTGCCTTTTCAGTCAAATACTCAAAATAGTTATATTGAACAGGATTATCGCTCTTACTTTTTTTTCGATTTAATTGACAGTAAAAGAAATATCGCGGGACTTCTTTCCACCCCATATATTTTGCTACTCTTTCATAGCGAGCCACTCTTCCAGAACGTTGGGACTTTGGCAAAACGTTTTTCACATCGCTCGGAATGTATTCTCCTAAACTAGAATAACATACGTGTATACCCTCCTTTTCAAAAAGAGGTTTTACATCATCCATCACCCATTTTCCACGATATACACCCCAAACATTCGGCTCGTTTCCATAGTCCAAAAAGCAATTTTGATATTCAGTCGAACAATAAAACTTATATTTAGAATATTTTACTGAATTAACATTGCAATTCACTTCCCATTCCCATGGACTAACATTAGGTCTCCAAAGCTTATACAGTTTATCCGTTCTCCAAATTGCCGCTTGCATACTAAAAATATAATCATTTCCAGGGGGAAGTCTCTTAAATCCTCGATAATTATCAACCTCCCATTCGGCATATGTTTTGTTCACATCACAGTTAAAATATACAATTTTAGAGTCCTCTTCCATATATCCTAAAATTTCATTTATTCTTTCAATATTAACCTCACTTCTAATAAAAAAATCATCAAGTAAAGACAATACATATTTAGTTTTTACTTTCGAGAGCGCGTTTCTAATTCTTTTTCCGTAAGGCAATCCAACTTTCGAATGAACACACTTAATGTTCAATCCATCAAAAGAAAAATTTTTTGATTCAGTATTTAATATTATAGGCAAATCCAATGAGCTCCAATATTTTTTTAACAATGAAAAAAAAGGATTCCAAAGGTCTTCGTACGCATCACAGCTATTTACAAGTATTGTA
The DNA here is from genome assembly GCA_045649365.1 of Eubacteriales bacterium. GTDB lineage: Bacteria > Bacillota > Clostridia > Oscillospirales > CAG-382 > SIG653. Next base: position 1,535 of record JAZRPU010000195.1, read on the forward strand.
AGGTTATCCACCTATATTTCCTCCTATTTAATTGAGACTATTTTAGGCGACGGCATCCGTAAATATCCCCACTGTTTAACATTCCAGACAAGCTCCGAGCCAGCATTTTCTCGCTTTTTAGTAAAACAAAGCCCATCAATCCAGTCAATCGATATACCAACCCCAAAATCATTTTTCTCGAAAAATGTATATCTCATTTTATAAGTGGCATCCATAAATTCCTTTGTATCTAATTGAAGTAACAACTCTGCCTTATCACCTTTTTTCCCCGAATAAAAGTCATATATCACATATGAAGCTTGCGGAACATCATCCAAAGAACACACTTCTATAAGAACACCCGCATCTCTAACATCCTCAAGATTGTTCCACACAAATCGCATTTCAATCGGTTCATCATCAAGAAATACGATATTTTCTTTATTCAAAAACTCAACCGTTTCTAATTCTATTCGTTGCTTGAGAATCCAATTAGGCCTTTCAGTTTTACTACAATCCAAATGAACTATCTCTTTCCTTGCGGTATTCATGTATTTCCCGATTCCCGATTCCACATCGCCCTCAAAAACAACCTTTCCTTTATCAAGGACAATACATCTGTCACAAAGCTGACGAATGGTGTTCATATTATGAGAAACGTAAAGAACAGTTCTACCCTCTTTTTTTGCTGCATCGCGCATTTTATCAAGACATTTTTTCTGGAACGCCATATCTCCAACGGCGAGAACTTCATCCATAATCATAATTTCAGAATCAAGATGTGCTGCAACAGAAAAAGCAAGCTTAACATACATTCCAGAAGAATATCTTTTAACAGGGGTATCGATAAATTCTCGCACCTCTGAAAATTCAATAATATCCTCCATTTTGGCATCTATTTCCGCCTTTGTCATGCCGAGAATTGCACCATTAAGATAAACATTTTCTCTTCCGGTCATTTCCCCGTTAAATCCGGTGCCTACCTCAAGCATGGAAGTGATTCTTCCATAAATATCTATTTCTCCATCTGTTGGCGCAGTAACACGGCTTAAAAGCTTTAACATTGTACTTTTTCCCGCACCGTTTCCGCCAATAATACCTAAAGCTTCTCCTTTATAAACCGTTAAATCAATTCCGTTTAACGCCATAAATGTTTTGCCAATAAGACGTTGGTCTGATCCAATTTTCGTGTTTGGGTCTTCTTTTCCTCTTTTTTTAGCCCACCAGCTTTGAATATCTGCTGTAAGTGTGCCTCCTCCAATCTGACCCAATTTATACATTTTTTTCACGCCCGAAAGCTTGATGGCTACTTCTCTGTTATTATTTTCACTCATCTTAACTCTCCTTTATCAAACCGTATCCATAAAGGTTTTTTCAACCTTGTTGAATATCATAATTCCGAGTATTGAAACAACTACCGTAACTATCCAAGATGCTATTAAGTATGGAATCATAATTGTACCTTGCCCCAAAATTGCATATCTAATAACCTCTATAGGCGCAGTAACAGGGTTAATCATAAGCGCTGTTTTCATAATTCCGTCACTTAATTGAGACATAGGATAAACTATAGGTGTTATATACATCCAAAGGCTGACACCAAATCCAACCAAAACGGAAAGGTCGCGGTATTTTGTAGTCATACTTGATATAATGATTCCAATACCCAATCCCAAAATTCCCAAATGTATCAGCTCAACAGGTATCGCTAACCAACAAATCCAATTAGGAGATACCTCTCCTTTAATCAAAAAATAAATGAGGAAAAGCATCAACATTATCATCTGAACAGCGAAGCGTATTAAAGATGATAATACGTTTGAAATAGGAGTAGTTAAACGCGGGAAATAAACCTTTCCAAAAACTCCTGCATTAGCAGTAAAAGTAGACGCATTATTAGTAACACATGTTGAAAAGAAAGTCCACAGAGCATTGCTACAAAAGTAAAATAATATTTGAGGAACTCCATCAGTGCTAATTCCGGCGATGCCTCCGAATACAAAAGCGTGAATAATACTGCTCATCAGTGGGCTCAAAAATATCCACAATGGTCCCAATATAGTTTGCTTATACGTAAGAGTAAAGGACCGTTTTGTGAACAAAACTATTAAGTCTCTATATCTCCAAACCTCTTTAAGATTAAGAGAAAACATTTTATGCTTTGATGATATATGGGTATGGTATTGGTTTCCCACGTTTTCGGGTTTTGTCATTTGACTTCCTCCATTATTTAATACTTATTATTAACCATTATTTTTTGAAAATTTTAGTCTTCAGGCTACACCAAATCCAATAATATTTCATAAATGTTGGATAGGCGGCTTCAAAAACGTACGGATAATTACCAATTGTCATAGAATAATATTTTCTGCCAAGCTTTTTTCCTAACTTTACATACTTTTTCGCTAAAGAAGAATATTTTTTAATCTTTTTCCTGCTCTTGTTATTTTTCACTAAATATGCATATTCTTCAGAAATCGCCAATAACAAACGCGGAATTCCTTTTACGTATGACTCAAAAAAATTACTTTTGAGAACCTCTTCCAAACAAAAAACGAAAGATTCAACTTCTTTTTCGTGAATTTCAAAATCACTATTATGCATAATACTTTCTTCATGTTGAAAATAGAAATACATAATTTCTGGAGTGAATGCAATTCTATCCGCAACTGAAATCAATCTCGGAGTAGTCATAACATCCTCAATAAGTTTTCCTTTGGGATACCTTATATTCTCAAAAAGTTGCTTTTTATAAAGCTTCCAACAAGCTGTTACACAGATTGATAGGTTGCTCCAAAAGAAATTATTCAAAAAGTCTTCTTTTTCATAAGAAGAAAACGAAGAATTAGTGCAAAGTTCAAAAGGCTCATTCTCTTTTGATGTCAGTACAAAATTCGATATAGAAATTTGAGCGTTTTCGGAAACAATCCCATTATATAGCCTATCAACCATTTCATGATGAATCCAATCATCGCTGTCAACGAACATTATATATTCGCCTTTTGCAATATCAAGTCCAAAATTTCTTGCATCTGAAAGGCCACCGTTTTTTTTATGTATGACAACAACTCGTGAATCATTTTTTTTATACTCGTCGCAAATATCTCCGCATTTATCGGGAGAGCCATCGTCAACAAGGATTATTTCAAGATTTTTGTAGCTTTGATTTATTACTGAATCCACACATCTTTTTAAATACTTTTCCACTTTATAAACAGGAATTATTACACTTATAAGTGGGTTATCCAATTTCATCACAAGGCTTATCCAATCCTCTCATAAAAATTCAAACGCCTAACAATCACACATCACTTTGACCCGAACGTATATTATATTATATTATAAACACTCCAATTTACATCTATATAGTATCATAAGGACTCAAAAAAGTCAAGATTGTTTTAAAAAACATTAATATTTATCATTTAAATGTTTTTTTAAAAAAAAGAAAAATTATTAAGTTTCAAAGTATTTATATTGATTTTTCATCTTAAAAAGCGGAGTTAAAAGTTTAGTGTTTAACTGTTTTTGAATTTTTTTGAATTTAGCTTTTTTATCTTTACATTCAAGATTAATTGTTATATAATTAAAAAGTTATGGGATTTCCGCCACATTGTGAGAAAGAAAGGAGTTTTACAGATGCTTTTTGGGAAACACATAAACAAGTATTACCTCAAGCACTTGCCTATAATGCTACTTGGTGTATTATCCTTGATAATGGTAGATTATATGCAACTTGCCATTCCGGAGCTTTACAGAACAGTAATAAACGGAATAACGTATGGAAAAATTGAAGAAAACGGAATCGAAATTCCTTTCGACATGGATTATCTACTGGATAAAATTTGCCTGCCAATGATAATAATTATCATTTGCATTATTATCGGCAGATTTTTGTGGAGAATATGTTTTCGCACTGCCGCGCTCAAAACGGAAACAGATTTGCGAAAAAAAATGTTTGACCGTTTAAAAGACTTACCCATGGAATATTATCACGTTAATAAAGTGGGAAACCTTATGTCCCTTTTCACAAACGATCTTGAAACTGTACAGGAATGCTTTGGATGGGGCGTACTTATGTTTTTTGATGCATTGTTTTTATGTGTCATGTCATTAATTAAAATGTATAAAATGGCACCATTGCTCACCCTTTTTTCTCTTATTCCAATGACGTTTTTGCTAATTATAGGAATTGTGTTAAAAAAGCGTCTTGAACGAAAATGGGCAGCAAGGCAAGCCGCTTTTTCATCACTTTCCGATTTTTCTCAAGAAACGTTTTCAGGAATAGCTGTTGTGAAAGCTTTTGTAAAAGAAACAATATATCTTTTATCCTTCAAAAAGCTTAACAAACAAAATGAAGAAACAAACGTTGAACACACAAAGCTGGCAACATTACTCAGCGTTTGTGTAACGCTGTTTGGTGAATCAGTAATCTGTATCATTCTTGGATATGGCGGATATCTTGTTTGGAACGGAACATTCAACGGCGGTAAGCTTGTTGAGTTTATAGGATATTTCACATCAATTATATGGCCAATTATGGCTATTTCACAGCTTATCGAGCTTCGCTCCCGAGGAATTGCTTCATTGAAAAGAATCGGAAAGCTTCTTGACGAGGTCCCAACAGTAAAAGATCGAGAAAACGTTATTATTCCTCAAAGCTTCACGGGAGAAGTTGAATTTAAAAATCTCACTTTTACATACGGAAATGGAGAATACAATGCTCTCGAAAACGTCTCTTTTAAAATTGAGTCTGGAGAACACGTTGGAATCATCGGAAAAACAGGAGCAGGAAAAACCACGCTGGTAGACTTAATGATAAGAACGTATAACGTCCCCGATGGAACACTTTTCATTGGCGGTCATGACGTTAATACAATTCCCATATCTACCGTGAGAGAGCATATTGCTTATGTACCGCAAGACAACTTTTTGTTCAGCGATACCATAGAAAACAACATAGCATTTTCAGGAGAAAAAAACAGAGATGAAATTATTTATGCATCTCAAATGGCTGATATACATGATAATATATCCAGTTTTTCCAAAGGCTATGAAACCGTTTTGGGTGAACGTGGCGTTACAATATCCGGCGGTCAAAAGCAACGCCTATCCATCGCAAGAGCACTTTTAAAAGACGCTGATATACTCATTCTTGATGACTCCGTATCAGCAGTTGACATTAAAACCGAAAAAACCATCCTTGAAAACTTAAAAAACATAAGAAAAAATAAAACAACAATCCTTATTGCTCATAGAATCTCAACTATAGAATCAATGGATAAAATAATATACTTGAATAATGGTAAAATTGAAGACGTGGGCACACACAAGGAGCTTTATGACCGTTGCGAATCATATAAAAAGACAGTAGAGCTTCAACGACTTGCTGACGAGGAGGCTGATACAAATGACTAATATTAAAGAATTTTATCCACTCATTGTCATATTCGGCTCTCTTGGGCTTATTTCTCTTATCTTTATAATAGCTTTTATGACAATCAGAAAGCAAAAAGAAGCTATTGGTTTTGACCGAAACATGAAAGATAGCGAAATCGTCAAAAGGCTTCTTAAATATGCAAAACCTTATACAAAAAACTTTGTTTTTGTATTAATAATAATGATTTTTTCAATTTCTTATGACATCATATCGCCTATTATTATGGGTAAGATAATTAAAATGATTAAATCAGATTTTGAAATGTCCAAGTTATTGCACATCGTTATTCTTTATGGTGGAATATTAATTGTCTCGTTGATTTGCACCTATGTCCAAGCGCTTATTCTTCAAAAGACAGGACAAAAAATAATATCAAGCATCCGCCAAGACCTTTTCAGCCACATACAGAGCCTTTCCCACGAACAGCTTAACAATATTCCCGTTGGAACTCTTGTAACAAGAGTTACTAACGATACGGGCGCTATATCAATGATGTTTACTAATATCATAGTAAATCTTGTTAAAAACTCTTTTATTATCATAGGTGTATTTGTAGCAATGCTCTGCTTGAATTATATGCTTACTCTGATGATTCTTTGTTTTGTGCCTTTTATCGTTTTATTCACGATGATATTTCGCAAATTCTCAAGAAAAGCATATAGACAAGTAAAAAATAACACTACAGATATAAACACATTCCTTTCTGAAAATCTTTCAGGAATGAAAATTATACAAAGCTTTAACAGAGAAGAACAAAAGCAAAAAGAATTTTCAAAGAAAAACAAAAGTCTTGAAAAAGCAAAAAGGGGTGAAATGTTTGTATTCAGCATATTCAGGCCCGTGGTTTATTCTCTTTACATCTCGTCTGTTCTTTGCCTTTTTTATCTAGCCGCTCGCGGATATATAAAAGATTTTTCTTTCATGGGACAGGTTATTGTTAGTGATATTGTAGTTACTTTTTATTCCTACATAAACAAGTTCTTCAACCCTATACAAAGTCTTGCAGAACAATTCAACTGGCTTCAATCAGCTTTCGCATCTGCAGAAAAGATTTTTACAATTTTTGATATAGAAAGCACTATTTCCGACGAAGAAAATGCTATAGAATTGGACAACGTAGAGGGCAACATAGAGTTTAAAGACGTTTGGTTTGCATATAAAGAAAACGAATGGGTTTTAAAAGGCGTTTCGTTTAAAGTTAATGCGGGAGATACTGTTGCGTTTGTTGGCTCTACAGGGTCGGGCAAAACAACAATTTTATCCTTGCTTTGCAGGAATTACGATATCCAAAAGGGACAAATACTTTTAGACGGAAGAGATATTAAAACGATAAAAATATCATCATTAAGACGGCATTTCGGTCAAATGCTTCAAGACGTATTCCTCTTTTCAGGAACAATACGCTCCAATATACTTTTAGGCAAAGACCAAACAGATGATAAAGAAATCATGGAAGCTTGTAAATACGTCAATGCTGACAGCTTTATCAATAAGCTTTCTAAAGGACTTGACGAGCCCGTCGGTGACAGAGGAAATAACTATTCAGCAGGACAAAGACAGCTTTTATCATTTGCACGAACTATAGTACATAAGCCTTCCGTTATGATTCTTGACGAAGCAACAGCAAACATTGATACAGAAACAGAGCTTATCATTCAAAATTCCCTTGAAAAAATGATGAATATAGGGACAATGCTGGTTGTTGCTCACAGACTTTCAACAATACGAAATGCAAATAAAATAATTGTTCTTTCTCACGGAAAAATTATCGAGGAAGGAACTCATGCAGAACTTTTAGCTCTTGGGGGAAAGTATTATTCTTTGCATCAAATGCAAGAAAAGAAAAACGCATTAAGCAAATAACTCATAAAAAAATGCTCTTGAAAAAGTCAAGAGCATTTTTTATTCGTCGGAAATTATACTGCTTATTTGAGAAAAAAGTTTCTCGTCTTTCAAAACAACAATTGCCAGCTTATCTCTGATTCTTGTTATCGAAGAATAAAAAGGATTGGGATAGAGCTTGTCGGGGTCAAAAACGGGAACACCTTCAAGACGAAGCGAAGCATCATAATGAAAAGAATTATCCATAAGCATTACCGCCTTTTCAAGCTCTACACCAATTATACGGTTAGGATCAAAGGTTTCTTCTATAGAAGAAAAATCTGTGGAAGATGAATTTCTCCCAAAATTTATAAACTTGTATCCCTTCCCCTTATAATAGGAGCAAATAGAGCATGCCTCTTTTGTTGAAGATGCAAATGATAGTTCAACGTCTGAAAAATCCGAGTCAAAATCTCCCCGCCTACTAATGCTTTTCAAAACAGATATAAAAGCATATATATCCTTGTTTGAACGGATTTTTTCAGAAAGTTCGTATTCTCCCAAAGCTGAAACGGACTTGATTTTTTCTGTAATTCCTCGTTCTTTTTCCTTTGTTGTAAGAATCTCTTCAGGATCAGAAGAAAAAATACATATAGCATTGTTTTTTGAAACGTATTTTACGACTTTTTCAAAGCATTCTTTTTCAAGACTTTGTGCTTCGTCAATTAAAATATAGGTAAAACAGCCGTTGTTCAATTCTGTTTCAGCATCTTTAAAATCGCACAAAAAGAAATTTGGAATACCGCCACAAAGCTTCTCTTTTACAGCCTTTGAAACATCTTGATGGACAACAAGAGTTGGGGCGTATTCTGAAAGCTTTTTTGCCGTATCATATAGCAAAAGTGTTTTACCTGTACCTGGCATTCCTTTAATGCTGAAAAAGCCTTTTCCTTCAAGCAAGATAGCTTGATTAATAATTTTATTTTTTATCTGTTCTTGTGCACCTGACAAAAAGTATTCACCATTAATAAATTTTTCTGGTGTATCAAAAGGAGAAACAAGATAGTCCGACTCGCGAAAAAGATTCTTTATATCAGTTAAATAGTCATTTGAAAACTCCAAAACACGACGGGATAACTCTTCTAAATCAGATTCTTCAAGAATATCGCCCGCAAGCTTATAACACGTCATGGAGGATGTTACAACAGTATAAAATAAATTATCCGTTCCTAAATGAGATAAATAATATCTGTTTCTCAAAAGCTGTTCCAAAATCTGATTTTCAGACACGATTTGACTTTTTAATTCTATATTCAAAACTCTTTTAAATTTGAATTTTAAAAGGTCAAATTCTTTACCTATTCTTGGAATTTGATATCCATAAAAAAATCCGTCCAATGCATCGATAGAAACACCATTATCCACAAAAGAATCGCTCAAAAGCCTTAAGGATAATATTTCATGTTCTTTCATGATTCCTTTTCTTGTTTTTTCAGAAACGTGACGATGAACAGAATTAAAAACATCTGTATCTGTTATTCTTGATTGTATATATATATTTATCGGTTTCATTCTTCACACCATCTGTTAAGATTAATTTATATAGTAATTTAATCAAAGCTATTATTCTAAAAATATCCTCATGCATATTTTACTCTTTTTCTTTCACACTGTCAATAGAAAACAAGGCAAGAAGAAAGATTAAATAATATCCTTTTTGTTACACATTCTATTTTATATTATAAGGATAAAAAATCATGCTTCAAAATGAATCATTTAACAAAGATACAAAAACCGTTCCCTTTTTCAAAAAACTTTCATATATA
>JAZRPU010000196.1:0-6744 GCA_045649365.1 Eubacteriales bacterium
CTTTTTGATACCATAATTGATTATAAAGCTTTAGGCGCAACGGGAGCTATCATGGGTTCAGGTGGTATGGTTGTTATGGACGATAGCACCTGTATGGTTAATATGGCAAAATTCTTCTTGGATTTTACTACCAAAGAATCCTGTGGTAAATGTGTTCATTGTAGATTGGGCACAAAACGCATGTATGAAATATTAACAAGAATCGTGACTGGAGAAGGAAAAGAAGGAGATATAGAACTTCTTGAGGAATTGTGCACTTCAATTAAAGACGGTGCTCTTTGCGGTCTTGGTCAAACGGCTCCTAACCCTGTTTTAACAACAATTAAATATTTTAGAAATGAATATGAGGCACATATAAGTAATAAAAAATGTCCCGCAAAAGCATGTACTGATTTGCTTTCATATAGCATTGATAAAGATAAGTGTACGGGATGTACTCTTTGTGCGATAAAATGTCCCGTTAAAGCGATTTCCGGTGAGAAGAAAACTCCACAAGTAATAGATAACGAAAAATGTATCAAATGTGGCAACTGCCTTAAGGTATGCCGTTTTGGCGCAGTTTTCGTAGAGTAAGGGGAAAATGTATGATAACTGTTACAATAAACGGAAAAGTTTGCACAGCAGAAGAAGGAAAAACGATATTAGAAATTGCAAGTGCAAACGGAATAGAAATACCAACACTTTGTCATCATAGTAACGTAAAAAAATACGGTGCTTGCGGAATTTGTTTAGTAGAAGCAGAAAAATCTCCTAAACTTATGAGAGCATGCTCTACAGTTGCAATGGATGGACAAATAATAAATACTGAATCCGAAAGAGTAATTAAAGCGAGAAAAACAGCTCTTGAGCTTCTCATGAGCGACCATGATGGTGATTGTAAAGGTCCTTGTTCTCTTAATTGCCCTGCCGGAACTGATTGTCAGGGATACGTTAAAAAAATAGCTGAAGGCGACAACGTTGCGGCTGTTGAAATAATAAAAGAAAAGCTCCCTCTTCCCGCATCTATTGGAAGAGTTTGCCCTCATCCTTGCGAAAAGGCATGTAGAAGAACTAACGTTGAAGAGCCAATCTCTATAGCGTTTCTTAAATATTATGCTGCTGATAAAGTTCACGAAGCGGGATTGAGTGTTGTTGCAAAGAAAAGTTCATCAACAGGCAAAAAAGTAGGTATAATCGGCGGTGGACCTGCTGGTTTGACTGCAGCATATTATCTTGCCGCAAAGGGACATGAAGTTACTGTTTGTGATGCTATGCCTAAAATGGGCGGTATGTTAAGATATGGCATCCCCGAATATCGTCTTCCAAAGGCAATTCTTGACAAAGAAATTTCAGAAATCACTTCTCTTGGAGTTGAACTGAAAAACAACTTTAAAATCGGAAAAGATATTTTCTTTGAAGCTTTTTGCGATAAATACGATGCAGTTATTGTTGCTATCGGTGCTTGGAAAAGCATGGGAATCGGTTGTGTTGGCGAAGACCTTGACGGAGTTTGGGGCGGAATAGACTTTTTGAGAAAAGTAAGCTTGGGTGAAGAAACTCAAATTGGTAAAAACGTTGCAATCGTTGGTGGCGGAAATACTGCAATGGATGCTTGCAGAACTGCTGTAAGATTAGGTGCAGAAAACGTATATGTAATTTATAGACGTACAGAAAAAGAAATGCCTGCAGAAAAAATTGAAATTTCAGAGGCAAAAGAAGAGGGCGTTGTTTTCAAGTTCCTCACAAATCCTGCAGAAATTATAGGCGAGAATGGAAAAGTAAAGCAAGTTAAACTTCAAGTCATGGAGCTTGGCGAACCCGATGCAAGCGGAAGACGTTCTCCTGTTCCCGTTGAAGGAAAATTCGAAATTCTTGACGTTGATACTGTAATTTCAGCTATAGGTCAAAAAGTCAACGTTTGCGGTTTTGAGTCCCTTGAGCTTAATAAAAAAGGAATTATCTCTGCTGACGAATATACTTTCAGAACCTCTGACCCTAAAGTATTTGCTGTTGGTGATGCTACAAATAAAGGTGCATCAATTGCTATTGCCGCAATTGGCGAGGCAAACAAAGCGGCTGGCGTTGTAGATTCTTTCTTGAATGGTGACATCGTTCCATATTCTCCTGATTACGTTTCAGAGAGAACTGTTACGAAGGAAATGTATTCAGAATACGAAGTTTCTCCAAGAGCTGTAATGCCTTGCAGACCCGCTGAAGAGCGTAAACATGACTTTAAAGAGGTTAATTTGGGCTTTTCCGATGAAGTGGCTGTGAAAGAAGCGAAACGTTGTCTTGAATGCGGATGTCATGAATATAAGAATTGCCGATTGATTAAATGTGCAAATCGTTATAAATTGAATCCCGCAAAATTCAGCGGAGAAAAGCATAAGCACGAAACAGAACGTAAGCTTGTGAGCATCGAAAGAAATCAAGGCAAATGTATTCTTTGCGGACTTTGTGTGAGAGTTTGTGATGAGGTTGTTGGAAAAGGAATTTTGGGTCTTGTGGGAAGAGGATTCAAAACTATTATTAAGCCCGAGTTTAATTCCAATGATGTAATTACATATTGCAAAGATTGTCATAAGTGTGTTGACGTTTGTCCTACAGGTGCATTGAGATTTTTTGAAAAATAAAAATCTGTGGTTAATAGTATAAGTATTTTAAAACATAAAACAAATGAGAGCTGATTTTTCAGCTCTCATTTGTTTTTATATAAGATTAATGTTTAATCTTTTTAGCTTCGTTCATACACAATAAAGCTTTTTGGGGTTAGAAAATAGGAAAACCTGCTTTTTCGTGAGCTTCAAACAATTCATCACAAAGTGCAACAATTTCATCTGTAGAAAGAACAGCTCCTGTGTGGGGATCCATCATTGCGGCGTGATAAATTTTGTTTTTATCGTGAGTTGCTGCCGCTTCAATTGCAAGCATTTGAGAATAAACGTTAGTAGAGTTCATTGCTGCCAACTGTGTTGGAATATCACCAACGTAAGTGGGGGTAATTCCGTTTTTATCAGCATAGCAAGTAACTTCAACACATGCATCTTTAGGAAGGTTTGTTATAAGTCCTGTGTTAATAACGTTACCACCGAATTTGAAAGGTCTGTCTGTAACAATACCTTCCATAATTCTGGAAGCATATTCTTCTGAACGAACGTGGTCTAATTCGCCTGATGTAAGAATTTCATCTTTTCTCGTTTTCCAGTTATTGATTTGTTCAATACATCTTCTGGGGTATTCATCAAGAGGAATATTGAATTTATCAATAAGATCATCTCTGCCTGGTTTTATAAAGAAAGGATTGTATTCTGCATTATGTTCGCTACTTTCTGTGCAATAATAACCCAATTTATTGATATAGTCAAAACGTACCATATCGTTGTGCTTTTCAGAAGCATTTTTAGCTTTTGCTCTTCTTCTTATTTCGGCATAGAGGTCATTGCCTTTCATATCTGTAATGTTGAGAAGCCATGCCATGTGGTTAATTCCTGCAATAGTATGCTTTTCGTTGCCAAGATATTCTTTCATGTCAAGCTCTTCCAACAACGTGGGAACACAAACCTGAACGCTGTGGCAAAGTCCGATTGTATTTACCTTTGTGAATCTGCTCATATATCCCGTAAGCATAGCCATGGGGTTTGTATAGTTGAGGAACAAAGCGTTAGGGCAAACCTCTTCCATGTCTTGAGCAAAATTTTTCATAACGTGAATTGTTCTCAAAGCTCTGAAGATACCGCCAACACCTAAAGTGTCAGCAATTGTTTGTCTAAGACCATATTTTTTAGGAATTTCAAAGTCTATAATGGTACAAGGGTCGTATCCGCCAACTTGAATAGCGTTAATAACAAATTTTGCATCTCTTAAAGCTTCTTTGCGATTTTCAACGCCTAAATATTTTTTAACCGTAGCTCTTCCTTGGTTGATTCTTTTATTCATTGCTTCAACAACCAAATAAGATTCTTCAAGTCTTTCGCTGTCAATGTCGTAAAGAGCTAACTCGGCATCGTAGAATTCTGGAACGAGCATGGTGTCACCAAGAACGTTTTTTGCAAAAACTGTACTTCCTGCACCCATAAATGTTATTTTGTACATACCAAAACCTCCGTTTGATTATTAAATTCATTTGTTTGATTATACCACAATAATTAAATAATTACAATACAGAAAAACATAAAATTAATTAATTTTCAAGGTTATTTTCTCTATTTCATCGTCTATTTTTTTCTTTATAGAAAGCATTTTATCTTTTGAAATTTTAAGGACTTTTCTGTCATACGTTATCATTCCGTTTGTTTCGTCTTCAACGTCAGATAATTGAGTGTAAACGTCTGCGCTTAAACCATCTTTAATTGCGGGAATAATTTGTTCAACGTAAAGGTTGAAAACGGACTCGTCAAATTGTTCTTTTGAGGTGATTTTTCCGTATCCATACGTATTGTCCAGATTGAAAGAATGTTCGTTTAACTTGTAAGAGTAACCGCCAAATTCTGAAAGGAAAACGGGCTTTTCATTCTTTTTATGCTTGTATTTTGAAAAATATTTATGTATGCTTTCAACGTCTGAATTTGAGCAATGAAACCATCCTGATGCTGTATCAATGAATCTGCTGTCATCGATTTTTTTGACGAAATCATACATATTGTTTCCGTCAAATTGTCCCCAACCTTCGTTAAAAATTGTCCATAAACAAACAGAAGGATGTTTTTTTAAGGTTTTCATAAGCTCTATAGCGCATTTTTTAAATTCTTCTCTCGTTTTTTTGTCTTTGTGAAGATTTTTATCATTGAGTCTTTTTAATCCAATCGTTGGGAGAGCAGTATCTCTTATGAAGCTGTAGCTACCGTTATTAATCATATCCTGAAAAACAACCATACCAAGTCTATCACATTCATAGTAGAATCTTTCGGGCTCTAACTTTATATGCTTTCTTAAAGTGTTGAATCCAAGTGATTTTGCCATAAGTATATCATCTATAAAGCATTGATATGATGCGGGCGTATATATTCCATCTGACCAATAGCCTTGGTCAAGAAGTCCGTGGAAAAAATAAGGTTTTCCATTAAGGAAAAGGAAAGAAACATCGTGGACCTTCTTTATTTCAAGAGTTCTTAAAGCGAAATACGTTTCCACCTTGTCACATGCGTTTTCATCTGAATCATAAATTATTATATCAAGATAATAAAGATGTGGATTTTCAGGGCACCAATAAACAGGAGAGGGTACTTCAAATGAAGCAAAACCGTTTTCGATATCAATTTTTAGTATTTCTGTTTCTTTGTCATCTGATTTGGTTTTTAAAGTTGCGCTTCCACGGAGAGAATCATTCAGCTTTATTTCCACACGGTTGGAAAGTGTTTTCGTTTCTACGCTTTTTACGTATTTTTCTGGAACTGTTTCCAACCATACGGTTTGCCATATTCCAGAAACAGGTGTGTACCACATACCTTTTCTTTTTATTCTTTGCTTGCCATAAGGTTGGGATTTGTCATTAAGGTCATCTATAGCAATTACTTTTAAAGAGTTTTCACCAATTCTGATAAACTCTGTAACGTCAAAGGAAAAAGGGGTATAGCCTCCAATATGCTCGCCCACTTTTTTCTCGTTAACGAAAACTGTCGCTTTTTGGTCAACTGCACCAAAGTGTAATATAATTCTTCCTTTGTTAAATCCTTCGGGAATAGAAAAGATTTTTCTGTAGCAAAGTTCAGTTCCTTCAGAATAATGAGTGCCTATTCCCGATAGTAATGATTCGGGAGAAAAAGGAACTAATATTTTTTTATAAAATGAAGGACTTTCACCTTTATTACATGGGGAAAAATCCCACGTTCCGTTTAAGATAATGTGAGAATCTTTTCTTTTGAGTGTGGGGCGTGGATATTCGGATAAAGGGATAAAATTTTCTTGATTTTCAGAAAGCTTTTTTTGAAGCTTTTCGCCTTCTGGTGTATATAAAATATTCATGCTTTTCTCCGCTCTGTCAAAAGTATTGTTCATGTAATCATTATATATTTAATTTCTGATAATGTCAAGTAATAAATAACACTCAATGTGATTTAAAGCCTTAAAATATCAAGTTGAATGAAAATATCTTTGTATTGCTATTGAAAAAAAATAATAATGTGATATAATTACTTTGGAAATATTTGTTTTTGAATCAAAGTAAAATATGCTGCTTTGCCGAAAAGCTTGTGAGGAAGAATAATGTATAATTACGTTTTTTTCGATTTAGACGGAACTTTAATAGATCCCGCAGAAGGAATTACTAATTCCGTTGCTTTTGCTTTAGAGAGCTTTGGAATTAAAACCAATGACAAACGAGAGCTTTATAAATTCATTGGCCCTCCTTTACTTGACTCCTTTGGCGACTTTTACGGTTTTTGCAAAGAAGATTGTCTGAAAGCCATCGAGCTTTACAGAGAATACTTTTCGGAAAAAGGGATTTATCAGAACGTTTTATATCCTGATATACTCAAACTTATTTTGAAACTGAAAGAATGTGATAAAAAGATTGTTTTAGCTACTTCAAAGCCTCATGTTTTTGCGGAAAAAATATTAAAGCATTTTGATTTGTATAAATATTTTGATTTTTTATCAGGGGCAACTCTTGACGGTACAAGGTCAAAAAAGGGTGATATTATAGGTTATGCTATAGAAGGTTTGGAAATTAAAGATAAAAGCAAAATAATTATGGTAGGCGACCGTAAGCATGACATTATTGGCGCAAAACAAAATGAAACAAGCTCTATTGGGGTTTTGTACGGATAT
>JAZRPU010000197.1:0-1239 GCA_045649365.1 Eubacteriales bacterium
TGGGATTCTCAAAGGAATGGAAACAGTTGGCGAAAAATTCAAAAACGAAGAATTATATTTGCCCGAAGTTATGCTTACAGCAAAAATTGTTAAAGAATGTATTTCTATTTTAAAGCCTTATCTTTCATCCTCCGAAAACACATCCAAAGGCAGAATATGCATTGGAACGGTAGAGGGTGATAATCACGATATTGGAAAGAATATAGTTAAGATTATGCTTGAAAGCAAAGGCTTTGAAGTAATTGATTTAGGAACTAACGTTTCATCAGCAGCGTTCGTTGAAACAGCTATAAGCAAAGATTGTTGCATTATTGCATTAAGCGCACTTTTAACAACCACCATGCCTAAAATGAAAGACGTTATTCAGCTTGTTAAAGCGAATAACAGCTCTATAAAAGTTATGGTTGGCGGCGCACCTGTTACGGAAGAATTTGCCAAAGAAATTGGAGCAGATGCATATTCTGCTGACGCCGCAGAGGCAGCGGAAAAAGCTTCTTTTCTTGCATTAAATCCATAATTTCACATGGAAATCCACATTATATAAGGAAAATCAGAATTATGAAAAAAACTTTACTTGCTCTTTTAGTATGCTCACTTATTTTAGTTTCTTGCACAAAATATGAAGAAATCTCCACAGATACTTCTGACATATCAAATGTTTCTAATGTATCCGACGCTTCTCAAGAAGAATCAACTTCATCCGAAGCAGAAGAAGAAAAAACAATGTTCGATTTCTCGCTCCTCTCTAAAGAACAATTAGCTGAATATATTACGTTAGGACAATACAAAGGATTTGAGACCGAAAAAATACTTGTTGAAGTTACTGACAAAGATTTTGAAAAAGGATTATCAGACATTCTTCAATTGTATGGAAAATGGGAAGAAGCTAAAGACAAACCCATTAAAGAAGGCGACTACGTTATTATGGATTACATCGGATACTTAAACGGAGAAGCTTTTGAAGGTGGGACAGGAACAGATCAAGCGATTACTATCGGTGAGGGAAAATATATTGACGGCTTTGAAGACGGTCTTATTGGAGTAAAAAGCGGAGAAAGTGTTTCACTCAACCTCACCTTCCCCGAAAATTACGGAAAAGAAGAACTGAACGGAAAAGCGGTTGTTTTTGAGGTTACAATTAAGTCTGTTCAAGAATACGTTTCCCCTGAACTTTCGGAAGAAATTATCAAAGACTATACAGACGAAAAAGCAACAACCGTTGAAGAATTTAATGAATAT
>JAZRPU010000198.1:0-1189 GCA_045649365.1 Eubacteriales bacterium
AAATTTATGGAAGAAAAGGTAGCGAAGTTATATCAAATAAGTCCCGATTCATGCATGTTGATGAATTGCTACGTTATAAAAACTATGTCTGATAAACTTATTGTTATTGACGGCGGGGGAGTTCCGACGAGGGAGCAGACATCGGGGTATTTATATGACGAGCTGAAGCGCATCAGTGGAAAAGACGTTCCTGAAATAGAAGCATGGTTTTTGAGTCATCTTCATGATGACCACGTTACAGAATTTTATAAAATAATAAAAGACGAAAATAAACCTATAGTGGTTAATAAGGTGTATTTTAATTTTCCCGAATATGCTTTTTTTGAAAAGGTTGAAAACGGAAGATTCACATATCTTTATAAAGAGATAGAGAGTGCATACGACAGCCTTTATGGTGAAGGAAAGTTTTCTGCATGTAGAGGAAAGACAGCGTTTGTAGGTGACGTTTATGAGATTGACGGATTGAAGATTGAAATTTTGCTGACATATTTAGAAAAAAATCTTCCCAATTGTATAAATGATACTTCTATGGTATTTACCGTGAAAGCAGGAGAACAAAAAATCCTTTTTTTGGGAGATGCTTATAATGACCAAGGAAATCAGCTTTTGGAAACCTATGGAGCTGATTTAAAAAGCGATATTGTTCAGATGTCACATCATGGACAAAATGGCGTTCAGGAAGCGGTTTATGACGTTATTAAGCCGCAACTTTGCTTGTGGTCTGCTCCCGATTGGGTTTTTGATAATTGGAATGGAAACCTCAACACGTTTGAAACGAGAAAGTGGATGGAAAAATTAGGAGTTAAATACCATCTGATTACGGGAAGATATAAAACACAGAGCATTAGTTTCCCCGTTGACTTTGAATCTCTGTCCACGGAAGATATATCCGTTACTGAAAAATAAAAATAATTGCTTATGGAGGCAAGATAAAAATGAAAAGAATTACAATTTGTGTTTTAGCTTTTATACTTTCTGTTTCCGCGTTCTTTGTGGGATGCGGTAACGAAACAGCGTCTTCTTCGGAGTCTGCTTCATCAGTGGAAGAATCTTCTGTGGCTGAATCAAAAGAATCGTCTGAAGAATCATCACAAGAAGCGGTGGAAAGAAAAATTGCATATTTGTATCAAGTGAGCCCCGATACAAGCATGCTTATGAACTGTTACGTTATTAAAACCGCATCAGATAA
>JAZRPU010000199.1:0-8613 GCA_045649365.1 Eubacteriales bacterium
TGTCTTCTTCCTGATTTAAGGGAGAAAATGCAACGTATGTGTTTCCGTCAAGCTCTATTGAGCCTAAAAATTCAAAATCTGTTTCAACTCCGTCTTCATCAACAAGAGTATAAACGTCTACATCGAATTCTTCTTCGATAGGTGCGTTTTTATTCATATTGTCGCTCATTTCAAATACCTCCGAATGCATGATAGTTTTTCGTTTTCACAAGAGTATTTTACTATATATACGTCAGATTGTCAATAGTTTTTTTCTTCTTTTTTGCTCCAAAATTCGACTGTGCATTCATGTTACACTTGACAAAGAATTTTTTTGATATATAATTGTAAATGTGGTATTTATTATAATTATTCCCCGGAGGAAATGGATTTATGTCTTCAAAGTTGAGGGTTTTTGTCCCAAGTGAAAATATAACAGACGGTAAAGCATATATAGATGGCGGAGATGCTTCGCATATTGTGAGGGTAATGCGTCTTTCTGTTGGCGATGAAATTACCGTTTGTGATATGAAAAGAAACGTTTATGAGGGAGTGATTCTTTCTGCATCTTTTGAAAACGTTGCTGTTCAATTGAGCTTGACAGATAAATATGATACAGAGCTTCCATGCTGTGTAACTGTTTATCAGGGCGTACCAAAGGGTGATAAGCTTGAAACTGTAGTTCAAAAATCCGTTGAGCTTGGGGCATATAGAATTGTTCCTGTGCTTTGTGACAGGTCTGTTTCTCGCCCTGATAAAAAAAGTGCCATTTCAAAAAATGCAAGATATAATAAAATTTCAGAATCGGCAGCCTCTCAATGTGGAAGGAGCTTTATCCCTCAAGTTTCCATGATGATATCTTTTGATGAAATGATAAGTGAAATGAAATCGTTTGATGGACTTTCCATAGCCTGCTATGAAGGGGAACAAACACTTAAAATAAAGGACGCTTTGGGAAGTGAAATCAAAAACGTTGCTTTTTTCATAGGGCCAGAAGGCGGAATTTCTGAAAGAGAAACAGAAAAATTGAAAAGTTCGGGAATTCCAACGGTTTCATTGGGAAAAAGAATCTTAAGAACGGAAACGGCGCCTTTATACGTGCTTTCTGCCATCTCTGCTCTGTGGGAATAAATTACAAAGCATGGCATTTTGCATAATTAATATGGCATTTTGCATAAATTCAGAAAGATTTTTTGTTAAAAATGCTAAAAACCTATTGATTATTTAAATAAAATAGTGTATAATTTCATTGAGCGAAATTATTAATTTACATAAATGTAGAGTTTCAGGAGGTTTAATATGGCAAACAAGCTTTTTCAGGGATTCGTTTATCAAATGAGAGATGCAGTCAAGAGAACTATTGGCGTTTTGGACGATCAGGGAACTGTTATTGCTTGCAGTCAGCTTTCCGAAATCGGAAAATCTTATAAAAGCGTAGCTGAAGAAATATCATATTCATTTGACGTTGTTGTTTATGATGGATGTGCTTTCAAACCAATGGGTTCTCATGCCAGAATAGAATATATTGTTTTTGCTGAAGGTGAAGATGAAGAGGCAAAGAATCTTGTATCAATGCTTCTTGTGTCATTAACTAACCTTAAAGCGCTTTACGATGAAAAGCATGATAAGGCTCATTTTGTTAAAAATGCTATATTCGATAATATTCTCCCCGGAGATATATATACAAAATCAAGAGAGCTTCATTTTGACAGCGACGTGGAAAGAATCGTTTTTGTTATTATGTTTGAACAAAGCTACGATATTTTCCCCTTTGACGTAATTCAGAATATTGTTGCGGACAGAGATAGGGATTATGTTATCAATGCATCTGAAAACGAAGTCCTTTTGGTTAAAGAATTGAGAAATGCCGCTGACTATAAGAGCATTGACGGTATAGCTAAAACTATAGTTGATACTGCTTTGAGCGAGTTTTATCTTAAAGCGGTAGTAGGTATCGGTACGGTAGCTTCAAACGTAAGAGAGCTTGCCCGTTCTTATAAAGATGCGAAAATGGCAATCGGTGTTGGAAGTGTGTTCGAGCCCAAAAAGAATATTGTTAAATATGGGAATTTGGGTATTGGACGTTTGCTTTATCATCTTCCTGTTACCCTTTGTGAAATGTTTCTCCATGAAGTGTTCAAGCGTAATTCTCTTGAAACCTTGGACAGAGAAACCTTGCTTACAATTCAGGCGTTCTTTGAAAACAATCTTAACGTTTCAGAAACCAGCCGTAAGCTTTTTGTGCATAGAAACACTTTGGTTTACAGATTGGAAAAGATAAAGAAATTAACCGGACTTGATCTTCGCGAATTTGAAGATGCTATTATCTTTAAAGTAGCGCTTATGGTTGAGAAATACGTTGATTATAAACATTCGGGTAACACCTCTGCATTGGATATGCTTCAAAAATGATAGAGTTTAATAAAGTTCAAGTGAAATATGAAGATGGTGACGTTGCACTTGATGACGTTTCTTTGAAAATAGAAGACGGAGAATTTGTTTTTGTTGTTGGTCATTCAGGGGCTGGAAAAACAACGTTGACAAAGGTGCTTTTGGGCGAGAAAAAAATAACGTCGGGGAATCTGAAAGTTAATGGTTATTCCGTAAGAAATCTTAAAGCTTCGGAGCTTCCTTTATTCAGAAGAAAGATAGGCGTTGTTTTTCAGGATTTCAGATTGATTGAAAGAAAAAACGTTTTTGAAAATGTTGCATTACCTCTTCGTATAATCGGAAATAGTCCCGATACAATAAGAAAAAAAGTGAATAGCCTTTTATCTTTGGTTGGACTTGAAAATAAAAAAGAAAGCTTTCCAAAACAGCTTTCCGGCGGTGAACAGCAGCGAGTTGCTTTTGTAAGGGCAATAGCTGCCAACCCATCCGTTATTATAGCAGATGAGCCAACGGGAAACGTGGATAGAAATTTGGCGTATCAGCTTTTTGACCTTTTGGAAAAAATAAATGAAAAAGGCAAAACGGTTATTGTAGTTACTCACGATATGGAAATTGTGAATAAGTATAAGCACAGGACTGTTACTATAGAAAATGGAAAAATAGCCTCCGATACAGGCTGTGTAAATGAAGCGGAGGTATAATTTTGAGCGTAAAAAATAAAAAACATAAAGGCGGAAATAAAATTCCTTATCTTTTCATGGAGGGAATGAAAGGACTTTATAGAAATAAAGTGCTGTCCATTGCTTCAATTCTTGTTCTTTCTGTGTGTATTATTGTAGTAGGATTGTCTATAATTTTAACAGGTGTTATTGAAAACAATCTTTCTACAGCCGATGAGTTGTATCTAATAACAGCATACATATCGTCAGACAGCAAAGAGGAAGATATAATTAATGTAAAAAATAAGATATTATCTTTTGATAACGTTAAAAGTGTTTCCTATGTGTCAAAGGAAGATGCACTTAATGATTTGAAATCAGATGGGGATGAACTTTCTGCTGTAATTGACAAATATGAAAATCATCTTTCGGGTTATATAAGAGCAAGATTTGATATTCATTTTGAAAGCTATGACAGTTTGAATGCTCTTGTAGCTTCCGTGGAAGAAGTGGAGTGTGTTGAAGACGTAAGCACAAAACTTGATTTGTATCACGGAATATCCAAGATGAAAAAAGCTGTGACTACAGTTTCAACTGCATTGATAACCATGCTTTTCTTTGTTGCGGTGTTTGTCACTTTGAATACGGTGAGAATAGGAATATATTACAGAAAAGAAGAAATCTCTTTAATGAGATATATGGGAGCTACAAAGCGGTTTATAACTTCACCGTTCGTTATAGAATGCTTTTTCATGGGCGTTGTTGCGATTGCTATAGCGGTATTGTCAAACTATTTATTGTATGATTTTGTAATCTGCCGTTGGCTTTTGGACTATGGAATTAAAGGTCTTTCGTCCTTTTCCTCATTCCTACCACAAATATTGCCATCATTTTTCATTGTTGGAATATTGGCATCGTCAACATCTGCAATGATTTGTATTAAAAAATATTTGAACATTTAATAATGAGTTTAGAAATGTGTATTAACATAAGAAAAAAACTTAAAAAAACAGTTAAAGCTGTTTTTACTGTGCTTTTTGCCACGGTGCTTTTGATTTCTTATCAAAGCGCACCAGTAAAAGTGGAAGCGTCTGTTGAGTCGGAGCTTTCTGAAAAGCAAAAAGAATTGAAAGAATTAGAAAATCTTCTTGCAGCGGCTAAAATCGAAAAATCAAAATTGTTAGATAGCTTAAAGAAGACAGAAGGAAAGCTTAATTCTTTGTTGCTTCAAAAATCAAAGCTGGAAGCGTCTATCGGCTATTCAGAATCAGAAATAGAGCTGATTGATAATTTGGTTAAGGGCTATTCTTCTCATTTGAGCGAGCTGGAAGATAATTTAAAAACTATGGAAAAGCTGAAAGAAGAAAGAATAAATCAGCTTTGCTTGGTTTTGAAATATATCTATGAAAACAAAGAAGTTTCATCTTTGGAATTGTTTTTCTCTTCTGAAAATTTTTCTCAGTTCATATCTAGGAAAGAGCATGCCAAAAGCATTCTTTATTATCAGGAAACAATAATTTCCGAAATTGAAAAAACCGAGATTGATTATGAGAAAACAAGGGAAGATTATCAAAGAGCGAGTGCTTCTTTAGATGGTTACAAAAAAAATCTTGAAGAAAAAAGACTTTCGGTAGATGTTGAATATAAAGAGTTGGAAAAAGTAATCTTTGAGGTACAAAACACTCTTCAATTGCAAGAAGAAGACTACAACGCTATCAATGATATTGAAAAAGGATATGCTTCTGAAATAGGACAGGTTAAAATTGACATAGAAGAGCTTTCTGAATATTTATCAGATAAATTTAGATGGCCCTTGTATCAGAATCAGAGTTATTATATATCTTCATATTTTGGAAACCGAAACGGGCCGTTTGCGGGGAAAGAGCATCATAACGGGGTGGATATTGTCGTTCCAAAAGGAACGTCAATTCTTGCCTCTGCCGGAGGTGTAGTAACCCGTTCAGAATATGCTCCTGTTTTTGGAAACGTTGTAGTAATAACTCATGGTAATGGACTGCAAACCTTGTACTGCCATTGCAATAAACGTCTTGTATCCGTGGGAGATAAAGTTAAACAGGGCGACGTTATTGCAAAAGTAGGGTCAACGGGAAACTCCACAGGACCCCATTTGCATTTCGCTTTTATATTGAATGGATCATACGTTAATCCTGAAAAATATATTTCAAAAGATTATTTTTAAAGAGCGTTTATTGGTGGTTTTTTATGGAAAGAAAACATGTTTTGATTTTTATAGTATCAATCCTTATAGTCGCTTGTGCCTCTTCGCTTTGTACAGCCGCTATTGTGAGAAATGATATGAACAAGCGCGTTCATAATGCTGTAAAATCAGAAAAAGAGCATTATTCCAATACTGTTTCCGGAATTGATTCTTTTCTCGAGGTTAAGAATCAGGTGGATAGTAATTTTGTTGGGAAAGTTGATTATGAAGAGATAGACGGTCTTCTTGCTGATTACTATGTTGAACTTATTGGAGATAAGTATTCTGACTATCTTACCAAGGAAGAGCTTAAAAGCTATATGAATAAGCTAACAGCAAGCTTTGTTGGAATTGGTATTAC
Source organism: Eubacteriales bacterium (assembly GCA_045649365.1). Classification (GTDB taxonomy): domain Bacteria; phylum Bacillota; class Clostridia; order Oscillospirales; family CAG-382; genus SIG653. The sequence goes on from JAZRPU010000199.1 coordinate 5,609, forward strand.
GTGTAGCAGCAAAAACGGAAAAATTCATATCGAAAGTGTTATTAAAGGCTCTCCTGCAGAAGAAGCGGGGCTTCTTACAGGTGAGGATATTGTCGCTGTTGACGGAATAACAGTCAACGAAGAAAATTATGATGAAGCCACCTCTGCAGTATCCGGTGAAAAGGGAACAAAGGTTAAGCTTAAAGTGGAAGACTCTTCAGGAAACGCAAGAGAAGTTTTGGTCGAGAGAAGAGAAATTATCACCGAAACGGTATGCGGAGAAATGCTTTCGGGGGATATCGCATATATAAAGATAAGTCAGTTTGCCACAAATACTGCTGAAAAATTCATATCACTTGTTGATGAATTTTCAGATAAAGGTGCAAAGGGCTTTTTGTTCGACGTAAGAAATAATTCGGGCGGTGAGCTTAATTGTGTTGTAAATATACTTGACAGATTGCTTCCCGAAGGACCTATAGTTAATATCATTGGTGCTTCAGGTCCTACAGAAATAAAATATTCAACGAATGAAAAAAGTGTATCGCTTCCAATTGCAGTTCTTATCAATGGCAATACTGCTTCTGCCGCAGAGCTTTTTGCAGCTGCTTTGAGAGATTATAAGATGGCTCAACTGTACGGTACAGTAACCTATGGAAAAGGGTATATGCAAAGAATAATAACTTTGTCAGACGGAAGTGGGCTCAGACTTTCCATCGCGAAATATAATCCTCCTTATGGAGAAAACTATGAAGGTGTAGGTGTTTCTCCCAATGTATATGTGGAGGATGACGTATCAACGGAAATAGATGAGCAATTTGAAAAAGCAAAAAATTATTTTATAAATTAAGTAAGGAGTTTATTATGGCACAGGAATTAATTTCAAGAAAACGTTTTGAAGAAATAAAAGAGGAGCTGGATTATTTAGTAACTGTAAAACGTGCTGAAATCGGTGCGGCTATCCAAAAGGCAAGATCCTTCGGTGACCTTTCAGAAAACAGCGAATATGATGAAGCAAGAAACGAACAAGCAGAAGTAGAAAGCAGAATAGCTCGCTTGGAAGAAATAATCAGCAATGCTGTTATTCTTGATGATTCAAATATTGATACAACATCTGTTGGCGTAGGCTGTATCGTTGTTGTAAGAGATGAAAAAACAGGAGAAGAATCTGAATATTCCATCGTTGGATCTACAGAATCAGATCCTTTTTCAGGTAAGCTTTCCGATGAATCTCCCTATGGAAAAGCTCTTATAGGAAAAAAAGCAGGGGAATTGGTATCTTTTGAAACTCCTGGCGGAATCGTAAAGGTTACCGTAATTTCCATTTCAAAGTAAGAAAATGAAATCATCAAGTAAAGTAAGCGATTTTTTTGAAAACCTTTGGTATCATTATAAATGGTTGATACTTATTGTTTTGGCGTTGGTTACCTTGATAATCATATCTGTGTGGCAGATTTGGGAAAAGGGCGATCCTGATATTCACGTTTTATTTATCGGTCAGAATTATATAACTGCTGAAGGAAGAAAAGAAGCAGAAGCAACGCTGGATAAGATTTCCGACGATTATAATGGTGATGGAAAGCTTTCCATGGATTTGGTAGAGCTTACTGTTACCACCATACCGGGACAATCTTATGATTACGTTTATCAGCAGGATGCATTAACTCGATTTGAAACTGAAATTCGTGCAGGAATGTCAACTATATTTATAGTTGAGGAGTCTTTTTACGAAAAGATTAAAGACAACGGACTTGCTGCACCTTTGTCAGTCGTTTTTGGAGAGGAAAATGTGCCTGAAAATGCTTTTGATGAATATTCTTTCAGACTAAAAGACCTTGATATTGCGGAAGAAAAAGGATTCTGTCGTTTCCCGAGAGAGTCTTACGTTTGTATAAGACATTCTCCTCAAAATGATGAAATTAATTATTCTCGAACAATGGAAGACTATGAGAATAATCTTGATTTTTTCAAAAAGTTTGTAACTTATAAATCTGCTTTCGTAATGGATAGACCTAATGTAGGTATCCTTCATGCAGATGAAACTGTCCTCACGCATTTGAGCGTGTACCGTCTTGACGATGGAGTATATTATACTTGGAAGGATTTTGAATCCACAAGCGTTGCATCTGTTGTCTATGGGTCTGTTCAAATTAAAAAAAGCGGAAACGGTTCTCCCTTTGAATCATATACACAGCTTATTGAAGATGAAATTAAAAGCGGTAAATACGGAATAGTGTTTATTGATACAGCTTATTTAGATGAAGTGTCCGCTTTGGGAATGTTGACTCCCTCTGATGATGTTTTCAAAAATTCATCATTGGAACAAGAGGATATACTCGAATATGGTGTATATTATGACGCTTTGGAAATACAAGCTATTTCGGGTTTCTGCTATATGAACGGTACCGAAAGCGCAGACCGTTCATTAGCGGTAGCGTTAGTAGCTCCCGAATACTTTTCATCTGATGAAGAATACAAAAGATGTAAAGAATATTATAAACATCTTTGCGAATTTGTAATTCCCGACACCGAAGTTTGATTTAATTAATAAAAATGAAAAAGTCCTCCGTTTGAAATATCTTACGGAGGACTTTACAAATGAAAAATTATATCCAATCTCCAACGGCAAGCGTGTGGCACTTTCCGCCAACGTATATTGAAAAATTACCGTTTTGTTCATTCGCTTTTATTTTAAGAATTGACTTTCTACCAATATCTTCACCTTGGTAAACCGTGTATGATATATCCTTGCTTTTGAAATAATTGTGTTTTATCATATATCCAGCCATGCATCCGTTGGCACTTCCAGTGGCTGCATCTTCCACGAAATCTTCCATAATGCATCTTGCTGAAAACGTATTGTTTCCCGTGGCAACAAAAAACAAATGATTGCAATTGCATTTTGGATGGATATTAATGTATTCCTTGAAAAAGTTTTTATTTACGTTTATTTTGCTTAAAGCCTTTTTATCTTTAAGAGGAATGATAACCGCTTCGAGTCCGGTGCTTACTAATTGAATAGGAAAATC
>JAZRPU010000200.1:0-2238 GCA_045649365.1 Eubacteriales bacterium
TGCACCACGATTAGCACTTCTGTTTGTCAGATAAGAGCTTATCAAGCATCTGCCTGAATGAGCCATACACATAGCTCCATGAATAAAAGCCTCAAGCTCTAATTCTTTCGGCGTTTTTGAACGAAGAGTTTTTATGTCTTCAAGGCTCAATTCCCTTGCAAGAACAACACGACTTGCTCCCATGTTATAATATACGTTAGCAGTTTCGCTATTCATGCAATTAGCTTGAGTGCTTATATGAATCTGCAAATCAGGACAATACCTTTTCAAAGCAGAAAGCACACCAAGGTCAGAAACGATAACCGCATCGACTCCGCTTTCATATAAAAATTTACCATACTCGGGCAAAAGCTCAAATTCTCCGTCTTTCGCAAAGCAATTTACGGTAACGTATAATTTTTTGTTTTTTTCGTGAACCTTTGAAACCGCTTCAATAATCTTTTCGTCTGTAAATCCTGATTGAGCAGCACGCAGTTGAAGAAGTCTGCCTCCCACATAAACCGCATCTGCGCCATAGTGAAGCGCCGCTTCAACACATTCAATATCTCCCGAGGGCGCTAGAAGCTCACCTCTGATTATATTCTTATTTTCCATATTTAAAGCACCTTTCTGAAATAAAGCCCTTTAGTGTGGGGATAACTCGGCTCTTTTCCCTCGCGGAAAGCTTTTATTATTTCAGCCACCTTTTCGGAAGACTCATTAGTAAAATAAAGAGTCTGAAAATCCACATTCATTTTTTTACCGCTTAATGAAAGAGGTACTGTATTCAAAAGCGATACGTATCCCTTTTTACAAAGGACAGGGAAAAGATTGTTAAGCCTGTCTGTAAGAAATGATTTCCCACCGCAAGCATCACATCCTATACGAGCTTTCAATGGACAATTTCGCAATTGCATCAAAGGTAAAAATCCATAGGAAATGATTCCCGTTTTGCATTCGTTCCCAAAATAATTAAGCTCTCCCCCGTTTATCTCTACGGAAAGAGTCATGTCACAAACACCAATTTTTTCATATTGATAAAGAGAAAGAGGGTTAATAACGTTCATATATCCACCGCCATGAACAGAAAAGCCCATTTCAGAAAGCCTCTTAACAAAGGATATATTTTCGCAAATAACACTTTCAAAGCCCTTTTCATAAAGTCCCTTTAATACGCTTACAAGCTTTTCCTCATGGTAAGGATATACTAAAAAGGGGATTTCAATAATTATCTGTGATTTGTTAAACCTACAAGCCAATTTTTCAACTTCCTCGGGAGGAGCTATTATTTTTCCGTCAAAATCAGAAATCCTTTCAGATTGTTCCACCTTTTCAAGTCTGATTCTTATTTCCGCACATTCTCTACGCTTAAAAGCGTTTTCGGGCAAAACATAATCTGATATTTTCTTTTCTTCTCTGTGAGCTAAAAGAGAAGAAAGCTTTTCAAGCCCTTCCCTTCTTAACGCGTTGAGAGCAGATATAGGGAAAACTGAATCCTCATTTTCTGTGGATATTTCCACATCTGCACGAAAGCTATCAACTAAAAATGGTGTTCCACCTGTTTTTCTCAAAGATTCTTCAATTCGTTTTTCACTGGGAAGCTTTGTTTTTTCAGTTATTATCTCACCAGACAAAATGGAAGTTTGAACATTTCCGGAAGAAAACACTATCTTCAACGGCTTGTCCTTTCTTATTTCCATCATTATATCAACAGGGATTTTTTTCAATTCTTCCAGCTTGCTAATTTCTTTAATGGCAATAGATGATGCTTCAACGTCTTCTTTTTTTCTATAGCCAAACATTTCTATATTACGTTTACCCGTAATATATCCATCAGTAAATCCACTTCGTGAGAAAACTCCTTTAAGAAGCTTCATTTCATATTCTGTTTTTTCGCCCCTAACTGCTTTTTTATATGTTTTAGACGTCATATATGCATATTCAGGCCGTTTCATTCGACCTTCTATTTTAAGCGACGCAACACCAATGGCTTCAAGCTTTTTAATATGCTCAATATAACACATATCCTTAAGGGAAAGACAGTTGATTTCTTTTCCCGCTCTAAAATCCAAGCGACAAGGTTGAGCGCAACGTCCTCTGTTTCCGCTTCTTCCACCAATAAAAGATGAAAGATAACACATTCCGGAAGCAGACATACAATGCGCTCCGTGAACGAAAACCTCTGTTTCAATTCCGCATTTCTCTGTTATTATTTTTATTTCGTCAAAGGTAAGCTCCCTCGCAAGTACAACACGGGAA
>JAZRPU010000201.1:0-8475 GCA_045649365.1 Eubacteriales bacterium
CGTTGTAAAGGGTGGTGATAACACCATGTTCACCTGTTAAAGTAGCAAGAGGAATGTTAACGAGAATTGCACCGAATCCCATGGGGAGCAAAAGTGCAGGCTCCATATCCTTTGCAATTGCCAGGTAAATAAGAAGAGCTCCAATAGCCCACATTACTAAAATTTTCCAGCCGCCGTCTTTTGCAAATTCGCCAAAAGACCCGAACAGCGAGGAAAAGCTGTCTAAAAATTTTTCCATAATTTTTAAACGACCTCCGTTTTTTTTATTAAGCTTTCCTATTATATCAGCAATTTGTTTCTTTTTCAATGGTAAAATAAATATTTTTATGAAAAAAACGAATATTTTTATCCAAAATGCAGAGAATAATAGAAAAAACAAAAAAATCCATAAGGTGAACAAATGAATTCTGATACTGCAAAGCTTTTAAAAAGCTGTAACGTTGGCTGTAAATATGCAACTGACGGAATGGAACAGGTTTTACCCTTCGTGAAAAATCCTTTTCTGAAAAATGCAATTGAAATCAGTAACGTAAAGCATATTGAAATGGGAGATATGTGTTCTTTACTCCTTAAAGAGTGTGGCAAATCTGAAAAAGAGCCTTCACCGTTAGCTCTCATGACCTCCAGAATAGCAAGAGATGTAAGACTTACGTTATCTCCAAGTCCCCGCGTTGTCGCTTCTATTATGGTAAAGGGCTGTGAAAAAGGGACTAAAGCCATTTGCAAAGCTCTTGAAAACTTTCCAAAAGCAGATAAATCAAGCGTAGAGCTTGCAAAGTCAATCATAAAAACGGAGCAAGAGTTCTTGAAAGAAATGATAGAATATTACTAAAAAATGGCACAAAAAACCGCATTATGATACATGCCTTAAACGTCTGACGTTTTTGAAGTGAATATCATAATGCGGTTTTGCTTTTATCAAATTTATTTTCTCAATGCTTCTTTTAATCGGGGAAGTGCGCTTATTATATATTTGGTAGGGCAGGCAATGTTCCAACGTTCAAAGCCTCTGCCTTCTTCTCCGAAAATATATCCCTCGTCAAAATACAAATATTGCTCTTTCATTCGTTTTTCCAGCTCTTCAGCAGAAAAGCCCGTTTTTCTCATGTCAAGCCACATAAGGTAAGTTCCCTCTAAAGGGAAAACCGTAACGTCGGGAAGGTTTTCTTTTACATATTCTTCTATAATTGTTTTGTTCTTTTCAATAATTTCCAAAGCTCCTGATAACCACTTTTCGCATTTTCTATATGCAATATTACACGCTTTATAGCCTAATATTCCGCATTCGTTAAAGGCGAAAGAGTCTTCCAGTGCTTTTTTCAGCTTTTCTCTTTGTTCCTCGTCTTTCACAAAAGCGTTGGAAGTTTGAAGCCCTGCTAAATTATACGATTTGCTGGGTGAGGTGAAAACAACACAGTTTTCTGCTATTTTGTCTGAAATAGAAGGGAACATGGTGTGAGTGTGTCCGCTCATTGTTATATCCATGTGAATTTCGTCAGATAAAACGAAAACGTTATTTGCAAGACAAATATTTCCCAATCGTTCAAGCTCCCATTTCTTCCACACTCTTCCTGTGGGGTTATGAGGACTGCAAAGTATAAAAAGCGTAGCTTCTTTCGATAGCTTTTCAAAAAGCTCAAAATCTATTGTATATCCCTTTTCTGTGGGAATAAGCGGACATCTTAAAAGCTTTCTTCCATTGTATTCAATAGCACGGTAAAGGGGATAGTAAATAGGAGTCAGCATAATAACCCCATCTCCAACCTTTGAGAAAGCTCTTACCGCGGAAAACACACCTTCAACAACACCGCGGCTTTCAACTAATTCACATTCATCGGGACGGTATTGATGACGTCTGCTCATATAATCGCAAACCGCTGATTTATATTCTTCGGTTGCGCAAGTATATCCTAAAATACTGTTTCTTAAAAAGAAATTCAAACCCTTTATAATTTCGGGAGCAGTTTTAAATTCCATGTCTGCAACGGAAAAGGGAATTACGTTTTCGGGAAGTGATTTTTCGCGTTCTGCCAAATCGTTTTCCAAATCTCTCCATTTTTCTGACCCCGTTTTATATCTGAAAGGGGAATTTTCAAAATCGTATCTCAACTTCAACACCTCGCTTGGTGAAAATTATACTATATTCTATATGAAAATATCAACGTGAATTTATTGTATTTTTGTTATAATTTTTAATCTGCACTTGAAAAAAAGTTTAAAAAATGTATAATAGAAATATACAGTTTGCGTGAGGAGGGAAATGCATGGATTACGTAGTTTCAACAGAATATGACGGAGTTCTTTTGAGAACGTATTTGAAAAACAAGCTTTGTCTTTCCCGCGCTCTTGTTTCTTCTTTGAAGCGGGAACAAGGTATTGCTGTTAACGGAGAAAAAGTTACCGTCAGACACGTTCTTGGTGCGGGTGACGTTGTTTCTGTTTCTTATGAAGATAAAGAAAAAAATGAAAAAATACTTCCCGTTGATATTCCCATTCATGTAATTTTTGAAGATGATGATATAATTGTTGTGGATAAACCGCCTTTTATGCCCGTTCATACCTCTCATGGACATTTTACCGATACTTTGGCAAACGCTCTGTGTTTCAGATATAAAGACGAAAGCTTTGTTATGAGAGCTGTGAACAGGCTTGACCGAAACACAAGCGGAATTGTTCTTGTGGCAAAAAACAGACGTTCATCTGCTATTCTTTCAGAACAGATGAAAAAGCGAGAGATAGGAAAGGAATATATAGCCTTGGTTGAGGGGATTCCTCCCGAAAAATTCCTTGTTGAAGTATATATGAAAAGGAAAGGGGAATCAATTATAGAACGCTGTGTATGTTCAAGTGAATCGGCGGGCGGGGAGTATTCCTTCACAGAGGGAATAGTTTTAAAAACGAAAAAAAGCTTTGAAACGGAAAAAGCTTCTTCCTGTCAATCGCTTGTTAAGCTTATTCCCCATACGGGAAGGACTCATCAGTTGAGAGTCCATCTGTCATATATGGGATTCCCTATTGTAGGAGATGAGCTATACGGAAACGCGATTGATAGCTCTGATGAATCCCGCCAGATGCTTCATTGCAGTAAGTTGGAATTTGTTCACCCTACAACAGAGGAAAAAATGAGTTTTTCGTCTTTCCCCGAATTTGACGTATAAACGTAATAAGAGCTGTAAAAACGATTGTTTTCACAGCTCTTTTTTGCATTTTAATTTTGTTTTCTAACGGTTTTATATTCGTCATAGAATCTATAGAATCTGCAATTGAAGTCCGTTTTCAAAACAAACTTTTCATATTCATCCTGATCAAGTCCAACGTTACAGCAATAAGTGTCAGAGTCTTCATCGTAATCGTAAAACTCACACGTTTCACAGCGACTTGAGGTGGAGAAAATGTTTTTTTCTTTCATATAACTGACCTTTTCATTTGTTTCTCAATTCTCTTTCAAGCCAGATAGTTCCAATGTCAAAAGCTTCGTAGAAAGAATTTTTCTCACATTGCTTAATAACTTTTTCGCTGTTGCTTACGTTTGCACCTGTTTTTTGTATTTGAACAAGCACCTTTGTAGCAACGGAAACGTCACCGACTTTTTGAGATTCAAGAATGTTTAAATATAAAATCGCTTTATCTGTAGGAAATCCGTAGTAAAGAACGTTTTCCTGTCTTACCAAAGGCTTTCCTTTATACATCAAAGCTTTTTCTGCGGATTTTCTTGCTGCTTCTGCCATAAAACTACCTTCTTTCATTTTTGCTTTTTTCTTCTGCAACTTTAGTTTTCAAAAACTCTCTTAAAAGCACGCGTATAATATCATCTCTGTCAACAGAGGTGATAAGGGAACGAGCGTTGTTAAGACTTGTTATATAGGTGGGGTCTTCAGATAAAATGTAACCGTGAAGCTGGTTAATGGGGTCATAGCAACCTTTTGCTATCAAAGCATCAAAAACCTGATTTAAAACTTCTATAGTTCTTTTATCTGATTCCGTTTCTCTGATATAATCAGCTGCAGTCTTTTTTGCAACTATTGTATTTTGTTGTGCCATTTTTTACCTCCGAGAAGTATTTACCGTCTAAGCTCAATTCCGAGCTCCGAAGAGAGCTTTTTCAAAATCTTTTCAATTGCTTTATCTGCTTCTTCGTCATTAAGGGTTTTTTCGGCATGTCTGAACGTTAAGCGGAATGCAACGCTCTTTTTGCCGTCTTCAACGCCTTTTCCTTTATATACGTCAAACACGTTAACGCTTTCCAGAGTTTTAACTCCCGATTTTTCGATAGTGGAAATAATAGTACCACATTCAATTGCATCATCTGCAATCAAAGCAATGTCGCGCTCTAATGCGGGGAATGCGGGAAGCTTTTTGAACACTTTTTCAGTTTTGCGAGCTGCGAAAAGAGTTTCAAGCTCAATTACTGCCGCATAGGTATCTGTGGGAAGTGCAAAGTTTTCTGCCACAACGGGATTTATCTGACCGAATACAGCGGCTGTTTCTCCGTCAATTGTAATTGTTGCCTGTCTTCCAGGGTGGAAAGAGTGGTCAGCGGAGGCGAAAACTTCTTTGACGTCAACGCGAAGTGCTTCAAATATGCTTTCAACAAAGCCTTTCATTGTGTAGAAATCATAAGATGCACATTTTCCAAAGGACAAAACAAGCTGTTTTCTTTCCTTTGACATTCCGTCTTCTGCAGGCTCATAAACGGTGGCGTTTTCAAAAAGCATAATGTTTTCTGCTTTTCTGTTGGCGTTATATGCCATAACTTCAAGGACCGATGAAAGGGCAGTAGTACGCATTACGGAGTTTTCTTCGCCTAAAGGATTGATAAGCGTAATGCTCTTTCTCTTGGGGCTGTCTGCGGGGATGCAAAGCTTGTCATATTCCTTTGGGGAGATGAATGAATAAGTATATACCTGACAGAATCCCATAGCTGCAGCTCTGTCTTCCGCATCCAAACGGAATTTTTGCTTTGCGGTATATCCGCCTTCTTCAATGCTTCCGCTGAATTGGGTTGCGGGAATATTGTCGAATCCGTAAAGTCTTGCGATTTCTTCAGTTATATCTGCTGTTTTTTCCATATCGTAGCGGTAAGGAGGAACGATAAGCTCTTTTCCGTCTACTATAAGCTCTAAAGGCTTGAGAAGCTCTGCGGCTTCTTCGGAGGAGATGTTAATTCCAATCAATGAGTTAATACGGTCAATATCAAAAGGAATTCTTCTTTCGCCAATATCTGTGTTGAGAACGTCGATAACGCCGGGAACAACTTCACCGGCACCTAACATTACAGTAAGCTCCAACGCTCTCATGAGTGCGGGATATGTGTTATATGCAGGAAGTCCTTTTTCAAATTTGTTTGAGCTTTCAGTTCTCATTCCCAAGGCTCTTGCTGTTCTTCTTATGGATGAACGGTCAAAGTTAGCGGATTCAAAAACAACAGTAGTTGTGTTTTCGTTGATTTCGCTGTTTTCACCGCCCATGATACCTGCAAGTGCAACAGGCTTCTCTCCGTCTGCAATACAAAGCATTTCTGCAGAAAGCTCATGAACTGTGCTGTCGAGAGTAGTTATTTTTTCGCCCTCTGATGCATTTCTGACTATAATTTGTTTGCTTTGGAGAAAATTATAATCAAAAGCATGCATAGGCTGACCATATTCCAACATAACGTAGTTTGTAATATCAACAATATTGTTTATAGGTCTAACCCCCGCTGTTCTCAATCTTCTTCTCAACCAAAGAGGAGAGGGACCGATTTTAACGTTTTTAACAACAGCCGCTGTGTATCTGGGGCAAAGCTCTTTGTTTTCAACCTTAACGGAAATATAATCGTTGATTTCGTTTCCTTTTGGTGCATCAAAGATTTTCGGAGCTTTAAATTCTGTTTTGAGAGCCGCGGCACTTTCTCTTGCAACGGAAGTGAGTGCAAGACAGTCGGGGCGGTTAAAGGTAAGCTCCAATTCAACTGCGGTGTCGTTAAGCAAGAGAGCTTCTTTAATATCTGTTCCCGGTGCGTGAGAATCATCAAGAATATAAATTCCGTCTTCAATAGCGTCGGGGCAGTCGTGAGTTGTGAGGTTAAGCTCTGCAATGGAGCAAAGCATACCGTAAGACATAACGCCTCTGAGCTTGGAAGCCTTGATGTTTATTCCTCCGGGGAGCTTTGAATTGTGAAGCGCGGCGGGAACGTATGCTCCTTCAAAAATATTTTGTGCGCCCGTAACAATGATAACAGGTTCTTCTTTGCCGATATCGATAGTACAAATAGTAAGCTTATCTGCATCGGGGTGTTTTTCAGTTTTAATTATTTTGCCAACTACAACGTTTTGAATATCTTCTCCCAAAACCTCAAAGCCTTCAACCTTTGTTCCGCTCATTGTGAGCTTTTCGCTGAAATCTTTTGGGTCTGTGTTTACGTCAACGTAGTCTTTTAACCAATTTAAAGATATAATCATAATATTCCTTACCCTCCGCCATTAGAACTGTTTCAAGAATCTGACATCGTTTTCATAAAGATATCTCATGTCTTCGATGCCGTATTTTATCATAACAACGCGTTCAAGTCCAACGCCGAATGCAAAGCCTGAATATACTTCAGGGTCAATATCACAAGCGGAAAGAACGTTTGGATGTACCATACCTGCACCCAATATTTCTATCCAGCCTTCGCCTTTACAAAGACGACAGCCTTTTCCGCCACACATGAAGCAGCTTACGTCAACCTCGGCAGAAGGCTCTGTGAATGGGAAGTTATGAGGACGGAAGCGGGTAGAGGTGTTTTCACCGAAATAAATTTTAGCAAATTTGTCAAGCGTTCCTTTAAGGTCGCCCATTGTAACGTTTTTGTCAACAACAAGACCTTCAAGCTGATGGAACATTGGGGAGTGAGTACCGTCAACAGCGTCGCATCTGTAAACTCTACCTGGGGAGATAACTCTTATAGGAGGCTTTTTATGTTCCATTGTTCTAATTTGAACGGGAGAGGTTTGTGTTCTGAGAAGAATGTCTTTTCCAATGTAAAATGTATCAGAAGGCTCTCTTGATGGGTGGTCTGCGGGAGCGTTGAGAGCGTCGAAGTTGTAATATGTCTTTTCTATTTCAGGACCTTCTGCAATGCTGAATCCCATTGCGATGAAGATTTCAGAAAGCTCTCTTTCAACCTGTGCGAGAGGGTGAAGCGTTCCCAAAGAAACCTTTTTGGAGGGGAGCGTGATATCTATTTTTTCTTTTTCAAGCTTTGACAAAAGCTCGGACTGCTTTAATTGAGAAGCTTTTTCTTTAATGGCTTCTTCTATATCGTTTCTTACCGTGTTTGCCAATGCACCCACGATAGGTCTTTCTTCAGCGGAAAGTGAGCCCATCTGTCTGAGGATTGAAGTGAGCGCACCTTTTTTTCCTAAATATTCCACTCTTAAAGCTTCAAGGGCTTCTGTTGAGGGAACGGCGGATATTTTTTCTTTAGCTGTTTCTAAAATGCCTTTAAGCTGGTTTTGCATGATATGTTTCCCTTCGTAAAAATGTTAATAATGGCTTATTCCATGAAGTCCTTCAGCTTTCTGCTTCTTGCAGGGTGACGGAGCTTTCTGAGGGCTTTTGCTTCTATCTGACGAATACGTTCACGGGTGATTTTGAATTGCTTTCCTACTTCTTCGAGAGTTCTTTGTTTTCCGTCAACAAGACCGAAACGAAGCTTTAAAACGCTTTCTTCTCTTGGAGTGAGGGTTTTAAGCACTTCAAACAATGCCTTGTGAAGCATAACGTAGGAAGCGGCTTCTGCAGGAGAAGGTGTGCTTTCGTCAGCAATGAAATCTCCCAAATGGCTGTCTTCTTCTTCACCGATTGGCATTTCCAATGATACAGGATCTTGAGAAATTTTGAGAATTTCTCTTACACGTTCAGGAGAGAGGTTAACCTCTTTTGCGATTTCTTCGCTTGTTGGCTCTCTGCCTAATTTTTGGAGAAGCTGACGGGATGCACGCAATACTTTATTTATTGTTTCAACCATGTGAACGGGGATTCTTATAGTTCTTGCCTGATCGGCAATGGCTCTTGTTATAGCCTGTCTTACCCACCAGGTAGCATAAGTGGAGAATTTGTATCCCTTACCGTAGTCGAATTTTTCAACAGCTTTCATCAAGCCCAAATTTCCCTCTTGGATAAGGTCAAGGAAAAACATTCCTCTGTTGATGTATTTTTTTGCAATACTAACAACGAGTCTGAGGTTGGCTTCAACAAGCTGGTCTTTTGCTTTTTGGTCGCCTGCTGCCATTCGGCTTGCCAATTCCAATTCTTTATCTGCGGAAAGAAGCGGGACTTTTCCGATTTCCTTAAGGTACATTCTTACAGGGTCATCAATGGATAAACCCTCTTGTGCCAAAAGAACGTCAACGTCTTCGCTGTCATATTCGCTCTGGTCTTCTTCTTGAAAACCGTTCTGAAGCTCTGCAAGGGCGGGGTCGTAATCTGCGGTGATTTCTATTCCGCTTGAAT
>JAZRPU010000202.1:0-18231 GCA_045649365.1 Eubacteriales bacterium
CGTTGTAGAAGTAAATGTAATCTTGAAGAAAAATAACAGATAAGAACGGGACTGTTACAAATGCAGAATCAAACTGCATTTGTAACAGTCCCGTTTTATGCTTGCAAAACGAAAAACTCATACAAGTTTTTCAACTTCTGCTTTTCTTTCCATAACAAAGCTGCGAATGGCTACAAAGCTGTATGAGTATTTGTTTGATATGCGCTACCCTCTACCGCGCATCCGCGCCCGTACATGTTACCGCGTCGTCTAACAACTCTTTTTCGCATTTTATACAGTGTTTCATATCCTATTACTAAAATTAAAGCATTAAAGGCAAAACGATAGCATTCCAAAAAGCAAAGAATATCAACAAAATCGATATCAAAAGACCAATTCCCGTCATCGTATTAGCAGCCTTATATTTCTTCTTTGTATCTTCGTATAAAGCAATATCATTAGGATTTGTCAAATTGAATTCGGGAAATTTATATCCTTTAGCTTTTCTATCCATGTATTTGTTAAGTTTAATTATGTTAATTATCTGGAATATAATACCAATACCCAAACACAAAACAAGCGAGATTATACCCAAAATATGCATAGTTTTAACCTCTCTAACAAACGCCATCAAACGATTGTATTCATTGATATCTTCATTTTTCGCTGTTTTGGGTACTGTTTCTATAGGGCAACCGCAACCCACACAAATTACCGCTTCATCGTGAAGCTCTTTTCCGCATTTGGAACAAAATTTCATAATGTTTCTCCTTGCATATTACATAATTTTTAGCGTGATTTTTTATCACTTTCTTGTATTATAGCGGATTTTCCGCTAAAAGTCAATAGCGAATTATCCGCTGGGGTATAATATGGTGTAAAAAAATATGAATTTTCGGTAGGAAAACTATGTTATACAAAAGGATTCGAGATTTAAGGGAAGATAAGGATATGACTCAAAAACAAATGGGCGAAATCTTATCTTGCAGTCAACGTGTATACAGCAACTACGAACGCGGTGAACTGGATATACCCACAGAAATTCTTATAAAATTAGCAGATTTCCATAATGTTTCGATTGATTATATTCTCGGGAGAACTGACAAAAAAGATTTTCACATATAGGCTGATACTTAAAGAGTAGGAAGCTTTAGCTGTAGCGATAGATAAAAAAGGAAATGAGCTTGAAAACGACGTTTTTGTACAGGAGGTTTAGTAAAAACATCAGACAGCCTGTTCTTTCAGGCGGCGTTTTATTGACGAAGCTACAGAAAATCCTTTTGTTAGCTTTGCTAATGGGAAAATCGTTGTTAAAGAATATTGAAAAACGCTTTAGTGTTTGGTATAATGTGGTTGATAGATTTGCATTAATCGTAAAGAGGGTGAAAAGATATGTTTTTGACTAAAAAGAGTTTACGAAAAGTATTGATAATGGTAATAGTCTACATAGCTGTAGGAACATTATGTTTAGGGGGAGGAATACTTCTCAAAAGCATGGGCGCATCTCCAAAATTCTTATTTGTTCTTTGCGGTATATGCTACGCTTTTTGTCCCTTGATATTTTTAATCGGGAGATATGCCGAGGGCAAGGGAATGTTGATAAATTCGGCAAATAAGCTTTTCCGCACAGAGCTTAAGCCTTTGGAATTTATAAAGGAATATGAAAAATATAAAAATGCAGATAACCTTGTTATTAACAAACCAAACGTTGACGTTTTGCGAATTGTGGCTTTGGCGTATTTTTATGCGGGAGATAAAGAAAACTGTCTTGCTACTATTGATGAGATAGTTTCTGTTTGCGGTGAAAAGAAAAAAGCGCTTGCATTGTTGGTTAAAGCCTCGTATTTATATACGTATCAGATGAAAGAAGAGGCGGAAGAGCTTTTTTGGAAAGCATCGGATTTAAAGCTTGACGCTATGGAGAAAATGTTGCATGAGGGAATTATAAAATGTGACAGAGCCATGGCGAATGGAGATTACAATCTGGCAGAAGCATATTGCTTGCAATGCCTGAACAGAACGTTTCCAAAGCCTGATAATTTGATAATGCTTGATTCTCATTATACTTTAGGCGTAATTTATGATAAGATGCAAGATAAAGAAAAGGCGATTTTCCATTATGAATATTGTGCTATGCACGGTGGTGAAACCTTTGCAAAAAATGAAGCGAAAATCGCCCTTGAAAGATTAAGGTGAGATATATTCCGTTGGCGTAAACGTTTTTTGAGTTGACAAAAGGCTATTGATGTGATAAAATATTGACATAAATGAATAAAAGGAGAATAAAATGGGACTTTTTAATAATAATATTCAACAGCAAAACCCAAATTCCCGCGCTGCTCTTGAAGCAAAATATAATTCTTCAAGACTGAACATATTGTGGGTTGTGGTATTTACCGCTATTAACGTTATTATGCTTTCGGCGGGTAGCGACAGAAGCTTTTTGTTTTCAGCGGCTGTTCCAACATATCTGATTACTTTTTCTATGATTTATTGCGGAATGTATCCCGAAGAGTATTATGCTGATTTCAATGCTTTTGATTTTGTTGATAAATCATTGTATTGGGGCGCGCTTGTAGTTTCAATTTTGATTATAGGCTTTTACCTTTTATGCTTTTTTATGGCAAAGAAAAAGGTAGGTTGGTTAATAAGCGCACTTATTTTCTTTGCTCTTGACACAGCTTTGATGCTTCTGGTTTTCGGCTTTTCATCCACAATGATTATGGATTACGTTTTTCATGCATGGGTAATAGTTATTCTTTCAACGGGAATTTCCGCTTATAATAAATTGAAAGCTCTTCCCAAAGAAGAGGCTGTTCCCGCTTCTTATGAGGTTGAAGCAGAAAACGTTGCAGACTCTGAAAACGGAAACAACGGAGAACAGTATTAATTGTTTTTAGTGAATAATAAAGTGTGACTTTTTATAGCGTAGTAGTTTTTGTTACTGCTACGCTATTTTTAAAAATTTTATATATTGACAGTTGTAAAAATAACTGTTGGAGGTGGAAAATGAACAGTTCATCTATAGGAAAACGTATACGCCAATACAGAGAAGCGAAATATATGAAGCAAGAGGAGCTTGCGGAAAAAACTAATCTCAGTGTTACTTACATTGGTATGATTGAACGGGGTGAAAGACTGCCAAGGCTTGATAAATTTATAGATATAGCAAATGCATTGGAGGTTTCATCTGAATTACTGCTTGCCGACGTTCTGACAGGCGGATACAAAGTGAAAGCTTCCAGACTTTCTGAAACGTTGGAAACGCTGTCGGAAAAAGATCGTGCTTTAATTTACGAAGTTGTAGAAACAATGGCAAAGCATTGTGAAAAATAAGAATTTATAATGTGATAATGCTTTATGTGGTGAAAATAGACTTTTCATTCGCGAAAAAATACATGTAAGGTATTGACTTTATAGCAGAAAAGTGGTATAATTACAAAAAATCAATTTAAATATTTGAGGGAGATTCGTTATGAAACATATCAAAACATTAGCAACAAGAAATCTTTGCAAGAGCGCAAAAAACGGTGGCTGCGGTGAATGTCAGACATCTTGCCAATCCGCTTGCAAAACAAGCTGTGGTATTGCAAACCAAAAATGCGAAAACGCTAAAAAAGAAGCAAAAGAAAGCAAATAATTATTTGTCAGCTTAAAACAAATTGATGCCGTCGCGGTTTAGCGGCGGCGTTTTTTGAATATGAAAAAAATCAGTCTTTTCTTTCTGATTTAAAAATGGAGTTAAAAATGATACATCAATATAAATTTGGGGATTTGAATATTGTTCTTGACGTATGTTCAGGCTCGGTGCATTCCGTTGACGAGGTTGCATACGATATAATTGCTGATTTTGAAAGCAAGGACAGAGAAACGGTTATAAAAGAAATTTCAGATAAATATTCAAACGTGGAAAAAAGCGAAATAGAAGAATGCTACGACCAGATATGTGCTCTTAAAGAAGAGGGACTGCTTTTTGCTCCCGATACCTTTGAAAAAATGGCGGGGGAATTGAAAGCCAAAACCTCGGGAGTAGTGAAAGCTCTTTGCTTACACGTTGCACATACTTGTAACCTTAACTGCGCATATTGTTTTGCAAGCCAAGGAAAATATAAGGGCGAACGCGGACTTATGAGCCTTGAGGTTGGAAAACGTGCTTTGGATTACCTTGTGGAAAATTCGGGAACGAGATATAATTTAGAGGTAGACTTTTTTGGCGGCGAGCCACTTATGAATTTTGATATGCTGAAAGAGCTTGTTAAATATGCAAGAAGCATTGAAAAAAAGCATAACAAGAATTTCAGATTCACCCTCACCACAAACGGACTTAATATAGATGATGACGTTATAGATTTTGCAAACCGTGAAATGAGCAACGTTGTGTTGAGCCTTGATGGTAGAAAAGAAATTCATGACAGATACCGTGTTGACTATAGCGGAAAAGGAAGCTGGGAACGTATCGTTCCAAAGTTCCAGAAGCTTGTTGAAGCAAGGGGCGGCAAGGATTATTACATGCGCGGAACATTTACCCATGCGAATCCCGATTTCCTTGAGGATATAAAAACTATGCTTGATTTGGGATTCAACGAATTGAGCATGGAGCCCGTTGTTTGTGCTCCCGGTGATGCCTCTGAACTTACAGCGGAGGATATGCCCATAATAATGAAGCAATATGAAGATTTGGCAAAGCTTATGATTGAGCGGGAAAAAGAGGGAAGACCCTTTACTTTCTATCACTATATGATTGACCTTAAGGGCGGACCTTGTATATACAAACGTATTTCGGGCTGTGGCTCGGGAACGGAATATATGGCGGTTACTCCTTGGGGCGACCTTTATCCTTGCCATCAGTTTGTAGGAGATGAAAAATTCAAGCTTGGTGATATCTGGAACGGTGTTGACAATAAAGAAATTTGTGAAGAGTTTTTCTCATGCAACGTGTATGCAAGAGAGGAATGTAAGGATTGTTGGGCGAAGCTTTATTGTTCAGGTGGCTGTGCCGCTAACGCTTATCATTCAACGGGGTCGGTTAAAGGTGTTTATAAATATGGTTGCGAGCTTTTCAAAAAGCGCATGGAATGTGCTATAGCTGTTGCAGCCTCCCGCGAGGAAGAGGAATAGAAACCCTTTTGAAAGGAGCTTTATGAAAACTCCAATAGTTGATTTTGTTAAAAGCTATAGCGAAAATTCCCCTTTGAGATTGCACATGCCGGGTCACAAGGGAGATGGATATTTTGGCTTTGAAAAATACGATATAACGGAAATTAACGGAGCGGACAGCCTTTTTGACGCTGACGGAATTATTCGTGAAAGTGAAAAGAATGCAAGCGGGATTTTTGGCTGTAATACCTTCTATTCAGCCGAAGGCTCTTCTCTTTGTATTCGCGCCATGCTCTATCTTGCTGTGGCGGGGAAAAAAGAGCCTTTGATTTTAGCGGGGAGAAATGCTCATAAAACCTTTTTAACCGCTTGCGCCTTTTTGGATTTTGGGGTGAAATGGCTTTATCCAAAGGAAAAAAACAGCTATTTGTCTTGTAACGTTTATGCTGACGACGTGGAAAAAGGTATTTTAACCTCATGTAAAAAGCCCGATGCGGTTTATCTCACGTCGCCTGATTATATGGGAAACCTTTTGAATATTGAAGAGATTTCCCGCGTTTGCAAAAAA
This sequence comes from Eubacteriales bacterium, assembly GCA_045649365.1. GTDB lineage: Bacteria > Bacillota > Clostridia > Oscillospirales > CAG-382 > SIG653. The sequence continues at coordinate 5,645 of JAZRPU010000202.1, forward strand.
CACGGTGTTTTGCTTTTGGTGGATAATGCACACGGGGCGTATTTGAAATTTTTGTCCCCATCTTTGCACCCTATGGACTTGGGCGCGGATATGTGTTGCGATTCTGCACATAAAACCTTGCCTTGTGTTACAGGAGGCGCTTATCTACATATTTCCGAAAACACAGATAAGTATTTTAAAGATAACGCTAAAGAAGCACTTTCAGTTTTTGCCTCTACAAGTCCATCATATCTGATTCTTCAATCTCTCGATATGACGAATAAATACCTGTGTGACGGGTATATATCAAAGCTGAAAGAAACCGTTTCGGAGATAGAAACGCTGAAAAAAGACGTTTCAACTCAAGGCTTTGAGGTAATTGACAGCGAGCCTTTAAAGTTGACTTTATCGCCAAAAAGCTATGGATATACGGGAACAGAGCTTGGGGAAATTCTTGAAGAAAAGGGAATCTATCCCGAGTTTTATGATAATGATTTTCTGGTATTGATGTTTACTCCCGAAATTAAAGCTTTTGAAAGAATAAAGAACGTTTTTTCTGATGTGAAAAAGAGAGAACAAAAAATCCACTCCACCGCAAAATATGTTACACCAAAGAAGTCAATGTCTGTAAGAGAAGCAATGACCTCTTCAAAGGCTTTGGTAAAGGTGGAAGAAGCTTTGGGAAAAGTTCTTGCTTCTCCTTCTGTAAGCTGTCCGCCCGCTGTTCCCATTGCGGTGTGTGGGGAAATTATAGATAAAGATACTATAGAAGCGTTCAAATATTACGGAATAGAAAAATGCTTCGTGGTTAAGTAAGCTTGTAATTTAACTAAAAATGCAGAGAGGGGGACAAAAATGCCACTTATTATAGTGAGAAACGATATAACTAAAATGACCGTTGATGCAATAGTCAATGCCGCCAATGAAACCTTATTAGGCGGCGGGGGAGTTGACGGTGCAATTCATCGTGCAGCGGGGAAAGAGCTTCTTTCTGAATGTAAGACCCTTGGCGGTTGCGAAACGGGAAAAGCGAAAATTACAAAAGGATATCGTTTGAATGCAAAATACGTTATCCATACGGTAGGGCCCGTTTACAGAGGCGGGAATTATAACGAAAAAGCCTTGCTTGAATCTTGCTATCGAGAGTCCTTGGCTCTGGCAAAGGAAAATAAATGCGAAAGCGTTGCTTTCCCCCTTATATCCTCTGGTATTTACGGATATCCAAAGGAAGAAGCGTTAAAGGTTGCCACAACCGTTATAAGCGAATTTTTAAGCGAAAACGAAATGATGGTTTATATTGTTATTTTTGATAAAGCATCATTGAAAATCGGAGAAAAGCTCTTTGAGGATATCGAGGAATATATTGACGATAATTACGTTAAAGCTCATTCCGATACATTTTCAAAGGCGCGTTCAAGACGCCTTAATTTACCCATGGCATCGAGCATGCCTCTTTCAGAATCATCACCTGCTTTCGAGGAATCGATATCAAAGGAATCGTTGGAAGAAAAAATAAAGAATATTGATGAAAGCTTTTCGCAAATGCTTCTTCGTAAAATAGACGAAAAGGGAATGACCGACGTGGAATGCTACAAGAAAGCCAACGTTGACAGAAAGCTTTTTTCAAAAATAAGAAGCGATATTAACTATAAACCGAGCAAAACAACAGCAATCGCCTTTGCCATATCTTTGGAGCTTTCCTTGGTGGAAACGGAAGATATGTTGAAAAAAGCGGGGTTTGCCCTTTCTCACAGCAATAAATTCGATATTATTATTGAATATTTCATCGAGAAGAAAAATTATAATATCTTTGAAATTAACGAGGCTCTCTTCGCCTTCGACCAAAGCTTGCTTGGAGCGTGAAGCCTTTTTGATAAGGTAATTCTTTTTTTGATTTGACGTCTAAAAAAATGAGCCAAATGTCCATAATCAAAGACAGGCTGCATTTTTTGTGATATAATACCTTCAAAGGAATTATATTTCAAAAAAAGAAAAGAGGATTATTTTATGTCTAAAGAAATTAAAAATCGTTTTCAATTAGTTGATGTTTGTAGAAGTGCTGGTTTGTGGTATGTTGGCTCCTTTATGGAGGAGTTTTTGCGCCATCGAGAAAAGTGGGAAGATGAAGAAACCAAAAATGAATTTATTGAGTATATGTTTAACGAATATGGTGGTGCTGATAAAGATATTAACGGCACCAGAACAAGAGTAAACTGTGTTATTAGAATAATCGAGTCCGGCTGTGTTGAGGAAGCATTGAATTTAGTTTTAGAGGCTAATGATAATAAATTAGGGTGCCAACAATCGAAAATCAACGCGAAATCTACTTTGGAAAAAATTAAAGACGGAATACTTAAAATATAATTTGTCGCTTATCATGCGACCAAACCTCTCTTTAGTTGGTGTATAATCAAGCCATCAACTGAAAGAGAGGTATTTATTTATGAAAAAGAATTTAACTGAACTCGTTTTTGTTTTGGACAGAAGCGGCTCTATGGCAGGACTTGAGGGCGATACCATAGGCGGATTCAACGCTATGATTGAAAAACAGAAAAAGCAAAACGGTGAATGCTTCGTTTCTACCGTGTTGTTTGATAACGAAAGCTTTGTGCTTCATGACCGTGTAGAGCTTTCCAAAATCCCCCAAATGACAGACAGAGATTATACCGTTGGCGGTTGCACCGCTTTGATAGATGCTTTGGGCGGTGCCATAAAGCATATTGGGAATATCCATAAATACGCCCGTGCTGAAGACGTTCCACAGCATACTATGTTTATAATAACCACCGACGGTGCAGAAAATGCAAGCCATCATTATGATAGCGACCAAGTTAAAAAAATGATAAAGCGTCAGAAAGAAAAATACGGTTGGGAGTTCCTGTTCATCGGTGCCAATATCGATGCGGTGGAAACAGCCTCCCGATATGGAATTGATAAGGACAGAGCTGTTAATTATAATGCAGATGCGGCAGGAACTCGCGTAGTGTATGAGTCCGTTGCTGCGGCGGTTAGTAAAGTACGCCAGTGCAAACCATTGAACGAGGATTGGAGCGAAAAGATTAACGAGGATTACAAAAACAGAAAAAATAGAAAAAAATAAACTGTCAATATATCTTTTACTTGATTTGTTCTGAAATAAAACCGTGATTTTATCAATAAAACATTGACAAAAATACTTTTTAATACTATAATCAATAATGTTGCCGATGTGATAAACATGCAAACGGTAAATTGACTTTCGAGGTATGAAAATGAACGGATTTTATGAATTTGGAATAAGTGATGAAACCTATAAAATAGGCGAGGTGGCTCTTTTAAAGCTTAAAGACCGCTTTGAAGAAATAGATAAAATTGCAGAAGCGAATCAAGCTAAAGTTATAAAAGCAATGCAAGATGCAAAGGTTGGCTCTCATTGTTTTGTTCCCTCTACGGGATATGGATATGACGATTTGGGGAGAGATACGTTAGAAACTGTATATGCAAACTGTTTCAAAACGGAAGCGGCGCTTGTGCGCCCTCAAATCACCTGTGGGACACATGCTATAGCTACCGCTTTGCTTGCGAATCTTCTCCCAGGTGACGAGCTTTTCTCCCCTGTGGGAAGACCTTATGATACCCTTGAATCTGTAATCGGGCTTCGTCCTTCTCCTTGCTCATTGATTGAAAACGGAGTAACTTATGCAGAAGCTGACCTTTTGCCCGACGGAAGCTTTGACTATGATGCTATAAAAAAAGGCATTAACGAAAGAACAAAGGTTGTGACTATTCAGCGTTCTAAAGGATATAAAATGCGCCCCACCTTTTCTGTGAAGCAGATAGGAGAGCTTATCTCCTTTATCAAAGGAATTAAGCCCGACGTTATTTGCTTTGTTGATAACTGCTACGGTGAATTTGTTGAGCTTTCAGAGCCTACAGAAGTGGGGGCAGACCTTATGGCAGGGTCACTTATCAAAAATCCCGGTGGCGGACTTGCCGCATCTGGCGGGTATATCGTGGGCAGAAACGACCTTATTGAGCGTTGCGGATATCGTCTTAATTCTCCGGGCTTGGGAAAAGAAGTGGGAATCAACTTCGGTGTTTTGCAATCCTTTTATCAAGGACTTTTCTTCGCTCCCACCGTTGTTGCTTCTGCTGTTAAGGGTGCAATTTTTGCCGCTAACGTTTTTGAGGGCTTGGGCTTTGAAGCTGTTCCCAATTCTGTGGAATCCCGTCACGATATCGTTCAATCTATCCGTTTAGGCACTCCCGAGGGCGTTATAGCCTTTTGCGAGGGAATCCAAGCCGCCGCGGCGGTTGATAGCTATGCTACTCCCGTTCCCGGACCAATGCCCGGATATGATTCTGAAATAATAATGGCGGCAGGCGCATTCGTTCAAGGCTCGTCAATTGAGCTTACCGCTGATGCTCCCATGCGCGAGCCTTATGCGGTTTATTTCCAAGGCGGTTTAACCTTTGCTCATGCAAAATTGGGAATCCTTAAGGCTTTGGAAAACGTGAGAACAAAGGTTTTGAAAAAATAATTCTTCAAATTAAAAAGGTCGGTAAAACTTTTTACCGACCTTATTTTTGCGTTGAAATATTCAATCAAGAGTAGCGACACACTTTTTCAAGGCAAGGGAAAGGTTAATCTTCCCCATCTTCATCAGCCAAGCTTTCTGCTTCTCTTTTAGAACGCTCTTCGTCTATTTCTTTGAGAACTTGAGAAATATGGATAGCGCGTTCAGTAACGTTATCTTCAATAAAAGTGAGCTTTGGAGTATTGCGTAGATTAAGTCTTCGTGCAAGCTCGCTTCTGATATAACCCGAAGCACTTATGAGTCCTTTTTTAACTTCTGCGCTGTCACCCATAAGAAGGCTGTAGTAAACCTTTGCAAAGGAAAGGTCACCCGAAACGTCAACGGAAGAAATGCTGATAAATGCACCCGAAACACGAGGGTCTTTAACGTTCCTGAATATCATTGTCAGTTCTTTTGAAACTTCTTCGTTTATTCTGTCAATCCTGCGCATTGTAAAACCTCCAAACTTTAGTCTAATTCGGAACTATAAATAATGCGGAATTCGTAATGCGTAATTCGGAATTATTATGTTTAATTCGGAATTCGGAATTATTGATACATTTAAGGATATGCTTTTCCACATTGGATAAAGCGAATCTATTTTCGGAAATAATAATTAAATAATATATTATAACATTAAATTTTGCTTTTTGAGCGGAGCGAGAAAAGCTTCATTTATTCCGAATTCCGAATTCCGAATTCCGCATTCCGCATTCCGCATTCCGCATTCCGCATTAAAAGGCATTCCGCATTAAAAGGCATTCCGAATTCCGCATTAAATTTCGCGGTATCTACATTTTTTTCATCCCCTAAATATTAGGTTCTTGCGATTTGTTCTATAATATACACTTCCAAAACGTCGCCAAGCTTGATGTCCTTGAATTTTTCAAGAAGAATACCACATTCGTAGCCTTGGGAAACCTCTCTAACGTCATCTTTCATACGACGGAGGGAAGCTATTGTATCTTCAAAAACAACAACGGAGTCGCGGAGAATACGAACAAATGCGCCTCTTTGAACTTTACCGTCTGTAACGTAAGAGCCTGCAATGGTTCCGTATTTAGAAATCTTGATAAGATCTCTGACTTCAACGGTACCGATAATTGTTTCTTTTGTGATGGGAGCTAACATTCCCTTCATAGCTTGCTCAATCTGTTCGATACATTCGTAAATAACTCTGTAGGAACGAATGTCAACCTTTTTCTCTTGAGCCATGTTCATTATCATCTTGTCGGGACGAACGTTGAAACAGATAATAATAGCGTTTGAAGTGGAGGCAAGCATAATATCGGTTTCTTTAACCGCACCAACGCCCGCGTGGATAACGTTAACCTTAACTTCTTCGTTGGAAAGCTTCAAAAGGCTTGCTTTAACTGCTTCTGCAGAGCCTTGAACGTCGGCTTTAACGATAAGGTTAAGCTCTTTAAGACCGCTACCGATTCTGCTGAACAAGTCGTCAAGGGAAACAGCGGAGGAAGCCTTGTTTGCTTCTTCTTTCTCTTTGAACTTTCTGTTTTCAGCAAGCTCACGAGCCAATTTTTCGTCTTTAACAGCGTTAAATTCGTCACCCGCTTGAGGAACTTCGGAAAGACCTGTGATTTCAACAGGGATAGATGGACCCGCGGAAGTTACGCGTTTTCCTTTATCGTCAGTCATTACACGAACGTGACCAACGGAAGTACCTGCAATAACAACGTCGCCTGTTTTGAGTGTACCCGATTGAACGAGAACGGTTGCAACCGCACCTCTGCCTTTGTCAAGCTTTGCTTCAATAACAGCACCCTTTGCGGCTCTTTCGGGGTTAGCCTTCAGCTCTAAAACGTCTGCGGTAAGAATTACCATTTCCAAAAGCTCTGTAAGACCCGTTTTCATTTTAGCAGATACTTCAACACAGATAGTATCTCCACCCCATTCTTCAGGTATGAGGTCATATTTTGTCAATTCTTGTTTAATGTTATCGGGGTTTGCGGCGGGTTTATCCATTTTGTTAATAGCAACGATAATGGAAACGCCTGCAGCTTTAGCGTGGGAAATAGCTTCAACAGTTTGAGGCATGATACCGTCATCTGCGGCAACAACGAGAATTGCAATATCCGTAAGCATAGCACCTCTTGCGCGCATTGCTGTAAAGGCTTCGTGACCCGGTGTGTCAAGGAAGGTGATATCTCTTCCGCTTACGTTAACGGTATAAGCACCGATATGTTGAGTAATTCCGCCTGCTTCTCCGCTTGTAACGTGTGTATGTCTGATAGCGTCGAGCAATGAGGTTTTACCATGGTCAACGTGTCCCATAACAACAACTACAGGAGGACGTTCCTTGAGTGTTTCGGGAGCATCGGGTGTTTCGTCGAAAAGGCGTTCTTCAAGGGAAACAACAACCTCTTTTTCAACTTCGATGCCAAACTCTGCACCAACAAAATATGCGGTTTCGTAATCGATATTTTGGCTTACGCCCGCCATAATTCCCATCATCATTAACTTTTTAACAACTTCGCCTGCGGTTTTCTTCATTCTTGAAGCAAGCTCGCCTACAGAAATTTCATCGGGAACGGTAACGATTATTTTTGCGGGCTTGGGAGGAATGTAGGTTTTCTTTTTCTCTTTTTCTCTGAAATCCTTGAATGCACCCTTGTTTTTATCAAAGGCTTGTTTTCCGCTTTGGTTTTGTTTATTTTGATTTTTCTTCTTTAACTTCTGTTTGTTGGAAGCATCAGTATCAACGTCTGAAGTGAAGCGATAGTTCTTTTCATCATATTTTGAAAGGTCAGCTTCAACGCTTCCTCTTGTATCAACAACGCGAACGTTCGTTCTGTCTTTTTTCTTTTGAGTGTTCTGGTTGTTCTGGTTGTTTTGACCACCTTGTGATGCTTTAGCGTTTTCGATGGGTTTTGAGCCTTTTTCGGCAGGCTTTGCCCCTTGGTTTTCTTTCTTTGCTTGTTTTGGTGCATCAGATTTATCTGTAACCTGTTTAACCTCTTCTGATTTTTCTTCAGAAGCCTCATAGGTGCTGAAAAATTTCTTTATATCAGTTTGGTTTGCTTGAGTTACATACTCGAAAACGAAGCTCAATTGGTTATCTTCAAGAGCTGTCATGTGGCTCTTGGGAGAAAATCCTATTTTTGAAAGGATTTCCGTTATGTCTTTCGTTTTCATGTCAAGGTCTTTAGCCAAAGTATTGATTCTATATTTTTCTCCTGCTATTGCCATTAAGCATCCCCCTTATCAGATAATATTCTTTCCAATTCCAAAAACACCTCGTCGGGTATTTTCGTTTTCAGCGCGCCTTCCAATCGACGTTTTTTTTGCGCGCTTTCAAGACATTCGCCGCTTTTGCACAAATATGCTCCTCTTCCGTTTGCTTTGCCCGTTTCATCAATGAACACAGAACCATCGGCATTTTTCACCACACGGATAAGAAGCTTTTTTTCTTTATGCTCCTGACAAGCGACACATTTGCGTTCAGGTATCTTATTGTTCTTCATCTTCAGCTTCAGATACCTCCGAAGGCGCGGCAGCTTCGGTCTTCAAAAGGCTTTCGCTTTTTATATCGATACTGCATTGTGTAAGTCTTACAGCGAGTCTTGCATTTTGCCCTTTAACGCCGATAGCAAGGGAAAGCTGGTCTTCATCTACCATAACTCTATAGGATTTTGTATTCTCGTCAACAAGTGTTACGGAGTTTACCTTTGCAGGCGCAAGTGCGCTGGCGATAAATTCTGCTGTGTCCTCGCTATATCTGATTATATCAATTTTTTCTCCGCCGACTTCTGTGGAAATATTATTCTTTCTGATTCCTTTAGGGCCGATACATGCACCAATAGGGTCAACCTCAGGATTTGTAGAGTAAACCGCAACCTTTGTTCTGCTTCCTGCTTCTCTGGCGATGGATTTGATAACAACTGTTCCGTCTTGAATTTCAGGAATTTCCAATTGGAAAAGCTTTTCAATAAGACCTGCGGAAGCTCTGGAGATGATAACTGATGAACGCTTCATATCTCTCTTGATATCTGAAACGAAAATTTTAACTCTGTCGCCGGGATTTAAAACTTCACCTGCTATTTGTTCGCTCTTTGGAAGGCTGATTTCACTACCGTTTATGTCAAGGATAACGAGTCCTTTAATAGGGTCAACCCTCGTTACTACTGCGGGGAGGAGTTGTCCTTTTTTGTCTTCATATTCCTGAACAAGATTTCCTTTTTCAGCTTCGGTTATTGCCTGAACAACTACCTGCTTTGCATTCTGAATGGAAATTCTGCCAAAATTCTTTGGTTTGATTTCAATTTCAACAATATCGCCAACTTGATATTTGGGAGAAATCTTTTTTGCTTCTGAAATGGTGATTCCTGTTCTTTCGTCGATTCTGAAAGGTCTTTCAGCTTTTTCTGCTGTGTCTTCTGACAAATCTTCTTCATCGTTTTCAATTTCTTCAACTATCGTATCGGGATCATAAACTGTAAGCACCTTGCAAATCTTAATTTTTCCCGCCGCTTCATCGATAGTAACGGAAATGTTGGAAAGTCCCGTTTCTCTCTTATAAGCTGTTGCAAGAGCATCTTTGATTTTTTTCAAAAGGTATTCTTTGGAGATTTTTCTTTCTTTTTCAAGTATGTCAAGGGCTTCAAAAAAATCCTTGGTCATATCTTTGTCTTCGTTGCGTTTTTTCTTCATTTCGGCCTCCCTGATATATTGATTATTTTATTTATCTTTATACGTAAGCAATCATTTTGGAAATTGCTTTTTTTTCAAAAGTAAAGGTTTTAAGCTCTGTTTTTGGCTCTTCCGGTGGATTTTTCGTTTTCGCACCTTTTTTAACTTTTTTTACTTCTTCTTTCAAGATAGCTTCAAAAACGAGATTTTCACCGTCGAAAGAAATTATTGTTCCCTCAAATTCTCTCAACCCGTCCATTGCCTTATAGAGCTTAAGCTCAACGTGACATTTTTTCTCTATAGCGAAATTTATGTGGTTTTCTGTTCTTAACGGTCTTTCTGCCCCTGCGCTTTCAAGCATAAGGCTGTAGGCTCCTTCTATAGGGTCAGCCTTGTCAAGAATATCGTTTACAACCTCGTTAAGCTCTGACAGCATCTCCATTGAAATATCCGTATCCTTATCAACGGTTACTGTGAGAAGCATTTCTCCGCCTTCTTTGCCAAAGGTAATGTCCCAAAGGGAAAAGCCCTTTTCTGTTATTGCTCCCTCAAGGAGCAATTTAACTTTTGAAGCTGCATTTTGTTTCATAAAATAAACCTCTTAATCAACCATAAAGAGTGGACCGAAGCCCACTCTTTAAACTAAACTATTTTAACTTTACAAAGTATAACACATTTTTCTTAAAAAAACAAGGGCTAAAATAAAATTTAATATTTTAGCCCGTAAAAGTTTTATTATATTTAATATATGTAACAAAATTCCTATTTCGCGTTAGCGTTGAGCTCTAAATAGTTAACAACGTCACGAACGGTGAGAAGGTTTTTCAATTCTTCTTCATCAAATTCCAATTCAAAACGTTCTTCACAAAGCATAACCAAGTCTGCAAGCTCGAGGGAGTTAAGTCCCAAATCAGAAATAAGCTCTGCATCTATAGTGATATCATGCTCGTTAACGCTGAGGTCTTCAACTAAAATTGCTTTGAGTTTTTCAAACATACTAAATTACTTTGGCGAAACGCCAAAACTCCTTTCAGAAATAAAAATTATAAGCAAAATCATAAATAACCGTGTTTTTTTCGGCAAATCTAATTATAACAATATTAATTGGAATGTCAATAGAAAAAAGAAAAATTTTTGATTATTTTTTTGATTATTGCGGATAATATCAACATAAGCAGAAAAATGACAATATTGGAGGATAAAATGACAAAAGAAAAATATTGTAATGTATCGTCACGGAGAGGGAAAAGATCCGATATCTGTAAAAACGTCTTTAAGGCTTTTTTTATAGGCGGGGGAATATGTCTTATTGCCCACGGCTTTTTTATGCTTTATACGTATTTGGGAATAAGCGAGGATAATTCCAGACTGCTTTCTACCATAACGTTGATTTTCGTTGCAGGACTTCTCACGGGGCTGGGGGTATTTGACAATATAGCAAAGCATGGCGGTGGCGGAACTCTTGTTCCCATTACGGGTTTTTCCAATTCTGTTGCATCTCCCGCCATAGAAAGCAAGAGCGAGGGATTTATCAACGGTGTGGGAGCTAAAATGTTTGTTATAGCGGGGCCTGTTATTGTATATGGGCTTACTGCTTCTGTGATTTACGGGGTTATTTACTATTTTTTTATCTTGTGAAAAGGTTGAAGTCAAATGGGAAATATAATAAGATTCAATGGTGTATATATAAAGGAATACGCTTCTTCTGTGGGTAAAAAGGAATCAGAAGGGCCTCTTGGCTCCTGCTTCGACCTGAAAGAAAACGACATGCGCTTTGGCGAGGATTCATGGGAAATGGCAGAAGCGGAGCTGTCGAGGAGATGCATTGAAATGCTTCTGACCAAAAGCGGTTTAAAGGGTGAAGACGTTTCTTTAGTAACGGGTGGTGACTTGCTCAATCAATGTATTGCTTCCGCTTTTGCCATTTCGGGAAGCGATATTCCATATTTAGGGTTATATGGTGCATGCTCTACCTGTGCCGAGGGAATGATTGTTGGTGCGTCTATGGCAGAAAAAATGCAAAAAAACGTTATTTCTTTCGCTTCTTCACATTTCTGCTCTGCGGAAAAGCAGTATCGTTTTCCTCTTGAATACGGTGGTCAGCGTACTCCTACCTCTCAAAGCACCGTAACGGGTTGCGGCTCTTTTCTCCTTTCGGGAGAGGGAAAAATCAAAGTTACCGAAGGAATGATAGGGAGAATAAAAGACGGAAATATTACTGATGCAAATAATATGGGAGCGGCTATGGCGCCTGCGGCGGCAGACACCCTCATGCGATATTTTAAAGAATCAAATACCTCTCCGTCAGATTATGATGTAATCGCTACGGGAGATTTGGGGGTAGAGGGATTTGAATTAGCAAAACATCTTATGATGACGAGTAACGTTGTCATGGGCGACGGATTTACCGACTGTGGAATAATGATATACGACGTGGAAAAGCAAGACGTTCATTCCGGCGGGTCGGGGTGCGGGTGTAGTGCGTCAGTAACAGCGGGACATTTTTGCCGTCTGCTTGAAAAGAGAAAAATCAAAAATATGCTTCTCGTGGGAACAGGGGCACTTTTAAGCAAGGTGAGTGCATTTCAGGGAAAAACTATTCCTGCAGTCGCTCATCTGATAAAGCTGGAAGCGATTAATTAATTCGGAATGCGGAATGCGGAATTCGGAATTATGGATAAGCTGAAAGATGAGCTTTTCCACGTTGGATAGAGTTGGAGCTATAATTAATTCGGAATGCGGAATAAATGAAGCTTTTCTCGTTCCACTCAAAAAGCAAATTTTAATATAACAATATAATAATATAATTGTTTAATTATTATATTCCAAAAACAGATTCGCTTTATCTAATGTGTAAAACTGATTTTTTAATGTGTCAATAATTCCGCATTCCGCATTAAAAGTTGTTCCGCATTAAAAGCCGTTTCGCATTAAAACCGTGGATGTCGAAACAATTATGAAATGTGAATAAATTTGTATATAAAGAGGGTAAATATGGATATATGGGAATGGGTATGGGTCTTTTTAATTGGCGGTTGCTTTTGTGCTATTGCTCAAGTTTTTATAGACCTTACAAATGTAACTCCTGCAAGAATACTTGTGACGTATGTTGTAAGCGGGGTTATCTTAACAGCTATTGGGCTTTATGACACTTTGGTTAAGTTCGCATCAAGCGGTGCTACTATTCCTCTTGTGGGCTTTGGATATTCTCTCGCCAAGGGAGTGGAAAAGGCGGTGGAGGAAAATGGGTTGATAGGCGTGCTTCAAGGCGGACTTACTGCCACGTCAGGCGGAATTGCCGCAACAGTTGTTTTTGCATTGCTTTGGGCGGCTATCTTCAAGAGCAAGGAAAAATAATATTTTGTGTCAAGGAAAAACATGAAACGTTTTTTCCTTTTTAAGCAA
>JAZRPU010000203.1:0-3487 GCA_045649365.1 Eubacteriales bacterium
CAACATAACTTCCAATTTTCCAAATTCGTTGTTATAAAACGTCTGAATGTTATTGTCCATTGTTATTTCCTTTCGTTGAATTTTCATTGTAAGCTGATTTCGGAGTTATCTTCGCATATAACGGTTAACTCCTGAAGTTTCTCTTTTGCCCAATCAGGAAGTCCATAGCTGTCCGCTTCACCGAGAAAGTCGGAACGTCTGAATTGAGTTGATTCTCCATCTATCAAAAACTTTCCAAAAACTTTACCACCAAGCTTATCGGGACTGCATCCAAAACCGCTTTCTGCAAAGAAATACTGGTTTTCGCTATTTCTGAAGTCTTCTTTTAAAGCAGATGGATTCAAAATCATCAATTTTCCTTCAAAATCTTCATTTCGTGAACCGTATGCGCATGAAGCGGAATCAAGAACATTCAATGATTGAACGTAGGTGCGATATTGATCTACCAATCCATTGACAATTTCGGGATGCGAACCAACACAATATTCTATTGTCATATCCTCTGCGGCTCTTGGGATGGTAAATTTATCAGCCCATTCTTTTGTATGTGGGCGAAATCTTCCATCAGTAGAGTGGTGTTGTACTGTATTGGCAAGAACCCAGCCCACACGTTCTGTTCCGTATTTCTCGCAAAGTTCTTTTGCACATTCACCGTGTAACGTTGAACCGTCAAAGTTCTCACGAATCATCCACTCTATACCATTTTTACAAGCAATATTTTCCATTTTGCTTTCAGAATACTGCTCTGTTTCGTTCTGGTTTATTGCTGTTCGCAAAGAGTGGATATACAAAGGTTTAAACATTTTTATCACCGACCTTCATATTTGCAAATTTCATCGTCAAATGAAAAAAGACGGCTCTTTGTTCTTCCAAAGATAAGCCGTCAAAGAAATCCAGAAGTGTGGTTTCGTCAGTTGGTTTAACAAAATGACTTACTTTTCCGCAGTCACAACATTCGCACACTTTTTCTTTTTTGAGCAAAATGGTGTTTTCATCCTGTTGTTCAAAGGAAATAACGTCATTGTATTCAAGACCTATATTTTTTCTGATTGAGTACGGAATAGTGATTTTTCCTTGTTTTCCAAGTACCGTGTTTATCTTCATATTGTACCTCTATTCATCCTCGTACAATTCGTCATCTTCTGACCAAGCAATTGGATAAGTGTCATTGTATCCGCTTCCGTTTTCAGATGCTTCGTATCCGGCTTGGTATCCTCGCATATATCCATCGTGATGACCTTCTTCGTATCCTTCCTCATAATCTTCTTCGTACCAAAGATCATCTTCTGTTTCGAGTTCTTCTATTTCATCTTCGTCCAATATAGGTTCGATGGTTAACGAGTCTTTGGCGAAAGATACTATAAACGGGGTATCTTCCGTAATGCCTAACGCTTCGATTAATCCGTGAGGTAATTTGACTGTAATTATTGTTCTGATGTCCATATAATTTTCCTTTCTTTTAAAATAGTTTGACTCTCATCGAATACGTCAAAGAGAGTAAGTTGTTTGTTTAATTTTGATTTTGTTTCTGTGTCGTAGTTTGATATAAGAAGTTCTGCGTATTGTTTTCCGGCTTCATAACGTTGCGCAATATTTGAGAGTCTTGTTGTTCCTTCGATAATGATTCCTGGTCGTGAGTAAAGTTCTCTTATCTCAGGGCAATCGTTGTATGACAGCAAAAACTTTCCTTGCATTCCGCACAAGGCGTTTGCCAATCTTTCATGGTCTTTTCTTGTGAATCCAACGTCTTCATAATAATCTTCGGTATTATAATATGGGGGATCGCAATAGAAGAAGGATTCTACTCTGTCATATTGTTTGATGAGCTTTTCAAAATCCTTGTTCTCTATAACTACCTTCTGAAGTCGTTCACAAGCTTTGTATATCAACGGAAAGTTATTCCACATTGAATGCGGTTGAGCGCCGAAAGAGTCAAGACCTGAAGCATAGCTGTAACGGATTAACTGATAGAAATACGCGGCTCTTTTTATATCGGGGATTTGTGTTTTAGAATGCAAAGTTTCTCGGACAAAGTCAAAATCAAGCCTTGAATTCAACACGTATTTCAATTCCTCACAAAGCTCATCGGGATGATCTCTCACACAACGATACAAATTTGCAAGGTTAGGATTGAAATCGTTATATACTTCAAAATCACGTTCAGGAGGCTTATGGAATAACACCCAACCGCCACCGCCGAACACTTCTATATATCTTGTATAGTTGATTGGAAATCGTGCAATAATCTCATCTCTCAGAGCTTTTTTGCCACCAATCCAACTCATGAAGCTGTTCAACTTTTTCTTCCTTTCCAAAGAGAGAACAGCGTATAAACTGCACATAAAAAATCAAGATCGTTTTACGTGTTTGTTTATACGCAAAACGATCTTTCTTTATTTAAATTATTCTATTTTTTCTTTATCTGAAAAAAACACATGATGAGAACGCCTGCTGTGCAGCCGACTATTGCTCCGAGGGAAAAGTTCAGCATAAGTTTATATCCTCGCTTTCTTCTTCGTCATATATTTTGCAGTTTTTTGCATCGTCACCAAGTGAATCGAGAATGCTGTTGAAGTCGCTGACGCTTTCGCAAGTTCGTATTCCGAATTGTTCGCAAGCTTTCATTGCTTTTTCATAGTCTTCTTTGTTATCACCGTTATGTTCGCTTGGAGAAAGCCATGCTTTGCATTCAGCACGATTCCACATAAGGCACGTTGGATAACCACCTGTTTGGTCGCATTGGAAATCAAAGGTAGCTTCAACGTCATGAAAGCTGTTGAGTTCATTTGTTTGTTTTTCGAATTCACTCATTTCGAATCCACCAAGTCGATTATCAACATAGTCTGTAAGCCAAGTTCCACCAAAGGTTTCGTGTGAAGCTATTCTCCACAAAGCAAACTTACCAATGTTCAACTTCACATCTTCGGTAAAGGGGAACAAAAGGTTTGTAAGTCCTTCATGCTTGAACGCCATTGCTTTATCAAATTCAGTATCTTCAAGCAAGATTCCTTCTTCTGTGAGTATATCGTTGATTCCATCAACCCATTTGTCCAGATCACCTCCGCACCCTTGAAGTATTAAACCTTCAGAACCACGCATTTTTTTAAGTTCATCAGCAGTTATAATTTCAATTTTGCTCAACGCTAATTACCTCCGTTTCATCAATATTTTCATTCATAAACTGACCGAATGTCATATTTTCGCCTTCAAAATTAAGAGTGTTTTTATCATCGAATAAGAGGAATCCAGAGTTACCAAGGTCGAGTGGCTCGTTTGTTACAATACTTCCACCATGGTCTACTGTTACTTTATTTTCTATACCGCAGAACTGTTGCCCATTTCTTCCACTTCGTAAATGGTAAAGATGCATTCCATAAGGAATATCGCTTTCCGTCAATCGCTCATTGGCGAACAATCCCTTTTTACCACATATAGTAACAAGCTCATAATCATTCAATTCAACGTTAACGTAATTTGTTCTTGTGGC
>JAZRPU010000204.1:0-2809 GCA_045649365.1 Eubacteriales bacterium
CCGCTTCCGTTGTAAACGGATATATCCAATGGAAGCAAACAAACAGGGGTAATATATACGGAAAGCTCATCCTTTGCATAAATAATCGTTTCCGTAGAATCATACTCTGTTACTGTGAAGGTATAAGTATCGGCAGGAAAATATGGTTTATCTATGTTTCCGCGTTTAAGAGCGTCGAGAACAGCGTATGTATCAGTTGTTTTATATTTAACACCATATGAAATTGGTTGTGGTGTAATTTCAGCAACATATTTAGTATTTGCGTGGGTTGGTTGCCATGCAAGCATATATTCGCCCTCGGATGGAACTACGGTTATTTTTAAAGCTCCATCGCTCATGGGGGCAGTTGCCTTAAAGGTCATAGAAAATTCAACGTATTTTTTGTCTGTTGTTTTGAATACGTTAACGTCTGGTTTTTTGCCGTTGATTGTGTTGTTTTTGTTTGCAATATCATCAACAAAATCATTATGAGCTTTGGGAGTGAGCATTACAGAAACTCTGTAATATCCACCAAGCTCTGCTGCCGCACCACTTGCAAGAGGTGTTCCTGAGTTTAAGTTATACCAAACGATTGCATCAACCTCAAAAGGCGGAGTTGTAAATTTTGCCGCTGATGCGTCATCATAAGCAGTTATTTCTGCATTCTGACTTAAGGTTTTACCCGCTTGTGGTGCAGGTATATTGATTTCAACACGATCGATATAATCGTAGATGTAGTTGTCTGCCAATACTTTGGTTGTTGATGTAGGAATTATTCCAACAACCATAATAAGCACAAGCAAGAAACTTAAAATGCGTTTTTTCATAGTTTTTTACTCCTTTGTGTTTTAGTTTATATTTTTTGTTTTTAATTTTTCAAAAGATTTTAATTTGACTTTCGATTTTCAAATTTCAACTTTCAATTCACTAAGCCCACGGATTTTTCGACTTCGGATCTCTTATTCCAACGAGAAGAAAATGTTCCCAAAGATACCATTTTCCATCTGCTGTCATTCTTAAATCAATGCTTCTCGGAGAATCTGCGCCACCGCTTTTCACTGTCAGTTTTTTATATCCCTCATTTACATCAGAAGTTGGATTGGCTTCTATGGTGAGGGTGAAAGGCTCTGTTGGTGCATAATCATTATCAGGGGTTGCGCCTTCAAAATATGAAAAAGGGATATAATATTTTCCATCGCGGAATCTGTCATCGTGGAAAGAAATTTCGTGGTTGGAAAGAGGACGAGGACCGCGCAGGAAATTAAGCATTTCTATTCCGATATTTTTATCAGCAGCATAAACGCACAATGCACAAACCGTCATTGCCGCTGTGCAATAAGGGTCTTGAAGACTTGCTTCGGGCAAAGCTTTCATTTCCGCAAGACTTTCGGGGAGAAAATTAAAGGTAAAGATTCTTTTTCCAACACCTTTGAAATTATTTTCTGCTTTTGGAGGATTATCATTGTTTCTTATTTTATCAAATATAGACATATCAACGCTCCTTTTCGTTTTTGATTTATGTTTTTTATTTTTTATTTTTTTGAGCTTCAAATCTGACTTGATTTTCAATTTTCAATTGATTCAAAGGCTATCCACTATATCAGCAAGATACGTTGCAGATATTGAGCCGTAAATGAATTGGTCTATAAAGCCGTCCTTCTTTGCTTGTTTCACCTGTTTTGCAACTTCTTTTTCTGCATTTTCATCAACGATGAGAACTATTTTGCAAAGAGGGGCAATTTCTTTTATTGCATCTCGTATTTTCATACGTTCGCAAAGCTTCCACGGAGTATAACCCGTAACCTCCATAAGAAGTGCATAGGGAGAAATCCATTTGCATTCGTCAACAATTTTTTCGGGAGAATCTACGGTATAGGTATCAAACTCATTTTCTGACGAACGCAAAGTTTCTGAAATAGCGTTGCAAAAAAGAGAGTTTTGCATATTGATCACAACTCGCCTCATAGCATCACCTTCTTTCGATAACTGAAATATTTTATTATAGGTTAAGCTTACATTATTTTTTTTAAAAAGTCACTATCACAAGTAATAGTTTTTGAAGATTTTTTCAAAAAAATATATCTTTATTTTTTAAAGTATGGCATTACAAGGTTATAAACAGTCAAAGAAAAATCATTCTCATCAATCTTTTGGAGTTTTTCACCGTTTGAATATTCCACTAAAACCTCTGAAGAATCACCATCAAGAATAAACGCTGAATTTAAAAGGTCTGTTTCTTCTTCAGAGATATTTTGCTTTGTCTGAGGTTTTACGTCAGGCAAGTTTTCAGGATGCAGATTTTTTATTTTTTCAGAAACTCCAAATGGCAAAACTATTTTTTTCTCATCATAAAAATTCCCATCATCATCTATTAGCGTTCCGATAACCTCATATTTTTTATGATGATTAAAAATGGTAATAGAAAAATTATATTGCGCCATACTTCCAACTCTTGAAACGGAAAAAGAACTCCACGGAAAATCGTTTATCATTCCGTCTTTATCAAGAATATGTTTTTTTCTTATTTTTCCGGTAAACAAACGATAAATTAAATCAAAAAGCATTTTGACCTCCTGAAAGAATCTTTTTTTATTATACTTTTTTCTTTGTATTATACTTTTTTCTTTGAAAAAGTCACTATTACAAGTAATAGTTTTTCAAAGAAATTCAAAAAAAAATACAGCCTTTCGCGGTTTCAGAAAGGCTGTTTGACGGTATTTTATTTATTCTTCTAATTTTTTATCGGGAGATACAATAATAAGATTTTTTTGCGCTACGGCAATAAGAAGCTCCATTCTTGTTCTGTAGCCTGTTTTATCTAAAATCTTGC
>JAZRPU010000205.1:0-3436 GCA_045649365.1 Eubacteriales bacterium
CTACGATCCGACTTCAATGTTACCTGCAATTCACGTTAACGGACAAAGCTCTGCAACGGCAGAACAGACTCTCAAAGGACTTGACGGCAACGCGGCAATTTATGAATATTCCAAAAATATGGAAGCAGGCGATACGATTCAAATCCGCTATTCCCTTATCGTAACATGGAAAAACGGATTTTCTGAAACTGTTTCTCAGATAATGGCAGACGTGAGAGTTGACAACGGCGGAATGTTGGAATTCCAGAACAGAAAGCCAAACTGGATGTACACCCCCGACTATAATGGCAGAATTATAGGAGCTAAAAATTTTGATATGGGTGAATCCTTTATTGTAGGCTTCACATCCAAACCTCTCACAGCAGCACAGATTGCAGAAGGTTATTCTGTTAAAGAAGCAATGCGTATTACTAAAAATGGTGTTGATTTCAAAACCTTTGATTCAGGAGCAGAAATCGACCTTGCAGATTATGCTGATGGGGCTGGCAAATACGTTGTTTGGCATTGTCTCTATCTCCAAAAAGATGGAGTTGAAGTTGACCGCTTCACAATCGGAAACGAAATAACGTATAACGAAAAAACAGTATCAACTATTAAAGTAACCGCACCTTCTCCAATTATTGGTGCATTGCCTGTCAACGATGCTTCATTGTTCAAAACAAACTTTAAAGGCTTTTCCGTTGTAGATGTTGATTGGACAGACCTTAACGGTTATATTATGAAAGACGGCGAAACCTTTGTTGAAGGCAAAAAATATCTTTGCATAGTAAAAATTAAAGCAGATTCTGGCTTTTCACTTCCCGAAAACAGAAATTGGCTTTCAGGAACTATCAACAACAAGTCGGCAAAAATTTCTGAAGTTTATAGCACAGAATACGCATATCTTGAAGTTGAAGTAACACCTGTTAAAGCAGAAATTTTGAAGCAGCCCGAAAACGCTCTTGTTATCGCAGGTCAGAAATACAAAGGTGAATGGGAAACAAGCTTTGTTCCTGCAAGGATTACAGTTGCAAAAAGAATAAAAAATCCATCTACAGGATCTTACAGAACATCATATACAACACTTTCGGCAGATGATACTTCCTGTGATTTCCCTATAAATGCATCAGGAGATTACGAAGTAAGATTCTATTACACAGAAACTGACTATATCTCCACAGACAGATTCACAGTAAAACAAACTTCCCCCGCATTCACGTTGATGCCTCAAAGTGCAACTGTTTCCGAAGGGCAGACAGCATACGTTGAATGGAAAACAAACTTCACCCCTGTTAAGCTCGTTCTCAGCTTCCATAATGCAACGTTGGAGGAAACATACCCATATACGTTTAATGATCCAACGAGAACATATAAATATCTTGAAGCATCTGACAATGACGGAAGCTATTATTGGATAAATGCTTATTATTCCGACACAGAGTATGTTACAAGTGATAAAATATACGTAACAAGAAAAGCAGATTACACCATAGATATAGAAGGCGTTATCCTCGAAAGCGGATATTATCTTGAACAAGGCTCAAAAACACCTTCCAAAGAAAAAACTTCAGATAACTATGTATATTACGAAGACGGCGTTTTGTATATGCATTGGTACAGCAATCCATATGCTTGCATAACGTATTCTATTCCCGATCTTGAAGTCAGATACACAGGCGACGTTACAATCGGCGGCTTCCTTGATGATTCAGATTCCGAGAATGCAAAGTTGAGCATCTGGGGCTTTGGCGGAACTATGTCAATGGATGGATATAATTCTACAATTACCGTATATGGCGACGTTGTTTTAGGCCCCGGTAAATTTAATATTTCAGACGGCGGAGTTTATGCGTTCAATAACGTTAACACACTCACCATTGAAGACGGAGCAGAAGTTTACAGCTATTGTTCACAAGGTGCTTGGTATGTTCAAGAAATCAACGTTACAGACGGTTCAATCCAGATTTTTGATGCAGGTACATGGCAGAATATGATTTTCTACGGAAACCCTGTTATCAAAAACGGAAACGTTTATTTCGGTGATAGCAACAATCTTCTCGACTACACAGAATGTACTCCTTGGGATGGAACTTCCGACTTTTATAACCACGATAACATCTGGATTATAAACAAGCCAATTGAATTTTTGGAAATCCCCGAAAGTGCAAAAGTTCCAAGCGGCAAGAAACATACAATAACTTGGTCAACAAATGAAACACCTGCCTCTCTTGAGCTTCTCACCGTTGACCAATACGGCAACGGAACAAGAACAGAGCTTGACCCAACCATAACCTCTCTTGAGCTTTCAGCTCTTCCCGATGACGGAAGCTACTATTGGCTTATCGCTTATGATGAAAACGGCAAAGAAGCACATAGCTATGATTTCCGTATCACGGAAGCTCCATACGTTTACGTTGGCGGAGTTGGTCTTTATGACGGATATTACCTTACAGAAGACTTAAAGACATATAAAACACCTCTTTCCGACAACTACGCATACTATTCAAACGGTGTTCTCACTCTTTATAACTTCGATTTTTCCAACCAAGGATACGAATACTTTGCTGAAAACTTCGCAATGATTTATTCAGAATACGACCTTGAAATCTACGTTCAGGGTTATGATAACTACCTCACTTGGACAAAAGAAGAAAAAGGAAACGGTATTTTTGTTCGCGGCAACCTTTCCTTCACAGGCGGTGGCAGAGTTTATATTGACGTTAATGATACCGCTGTTTATACAGAAGGAGATACGTTCACAGTAATTGATGCTGGTATTGAAGTTGTGAATGCAGACGTTGGTATTTTCTATCACGGAAACGCATATTTCAAGGAGACCAACATTATAATCAATTCCGACTCCATGGCGATAAACGGTCAGAACAGTCTCACTATTGAAGATTCTTCTATATTCCCTGAATCAAGCAGACAAGGCGTTGGAATCGTTAAAGGAGACCTTGTTTTCAAGGGTAGCTGTATATTTGAAGCAAAATCCTTAGGCGTTGACCAAGACAGCAGTTATTTCAGCGTATTGCTCTTTGATGGCGAAATTATCGTTCCTTATAATCTTTCAGTTCGTGCATCCACAGAACCAGACGGAACTCTTGGAAAATATGACCCTTCAAAGCTTCAGACTTACGATTACATCTGCGTTTCAAGAGCACCCGAAGTTGAAGAATATTTGATGGGCGACGTTAACAATGACGGTACTATTGACTCAACAGACTACATCAGAATCAAAGCTCACTTCCTTGGAAGCATTACTCTTGAAGGCGAGGCTTTTGATGCTGGTGATGTTACAAAAGACGGTGCTATTGATGCTACGGACTATTTGAGAATTAAATCTCATTTTCTCGGAAGCTATAACTTACACCAATAATTAACAAAAAGATTAAAGGGGGACAAATAAGTCCCCCCACTTTCAAAAAGTTCAACAGAAGGAGAAAAACAAATGAAA
>JAZRPU010000206.1:0-19011 GCA_045649365.1 Eubacteriales bacterium
AGACTTGATAAAAGCCTTCTTAGTCAACTAATTGTTCTTCCAAAGCATCTAATGCATCAGTTTCAATTTGCTCACTTTCTAACTGATATTTAACGTTAGAATAGTATTTTGAACCTGTACCTGCTGGTATAAGCTTACCAATAATAACGTTTTCTTTCAAGCCGATAAGGGGATCACGCTTGCCTTTGATTGCCGCTTCGGTGAGAACCTTTGTTGTTTCCTGGAACGAAGCAGCAGAAAGGAAGCTTTCCGTTGAAAGAGATGCTTTGGTAATACCCAAAAGCATGGGAGAATAGGTTGCTTCCAAAAGGGGAACAGGTGATTCTCCGCTTGCATTTCTTCTTTGGATTTCTTCATTGGCAGCAAGAAGCTCTGCACTGTCTACAGAAGAGCCAACAAGAAGCTTTGTATCTCCCGCACTTTCGATTTTAACCTTTTTGGTCATCTGACGGGCGATAACTTCAATATGTTTGTCGTTAATTTCAACGCCCTGCAAGCCGTAAACACGTTGAATTTCTTTGATAATATAGGTGTAAACCGCATCAAGTCCGCTGATTCTGAGGATATCTGCGGGTGTTTCTGTACCTTCGGTGAGCTTCTGACATTTAACAACCTTGTCACCGTCTTTAACGAGGATTCTTGCAGCACCAGGTATTGCTACAGGTGCAGAAGCTGTTCCGTCTTCATCGTTAACAATTGTTATCTGTTTATTTCTCTTTCCGTCTTCGATTCTTACGATACCGTCAAGAGCTGCAAGCTCTGCCGCTTTTTTAGGTCTGCGTGCTTCAAAAATTTCTTCAACACGGGGAAGACCTTGAGTAATATCGCTTCCAGCAACACCACCGGTGTGGAATGTTCTCATAGTAAGCTGTGTACCAGGTTCACCGATAGATTGAGCTGCTATAATACCTACCGCCTCACCTATGCTTACTGGGAGTCCCGTTGCCAAGTCAGCACCGTAGCAATGAACACAAACACCGCGTTGTGCTTTACAGTTAATTACTGAACGGATGCGAACTTCTTCAATTCCTGCTGCAACAATTGCTTGTGCATCAGATTCTTTGATAAGTGTATTATGAGGAATGATAATCTCTTTTGTTTCGGGGTGAATAATATCTCCAATGGAGTATCTTCCGATAATTCTGTTGATAAATGGCTCGATAACTGCTTCTTTTCCGCCATCTGTAATATCAACAATCTTTCTTACAACAAGTCCTCTTGTATCACAGCAATCCTGTTCTCTTACGATTACTTCCTGAGATACGTCTACAAGTCTTCTTGTAAGGTAACCAGAGTCAGCAGTTCTGAGAGCCGTATCGGCAAGACCCTTACGAGCACCACGGGCAGCAATGAAGTATTCAAGAACTTTCATACCTTCGCGGAAGTTTGCCTTAATAGGCATTTCGATTGTCTTACCTGTAGCCGCGAACATAAGTCCACGCATACCGGCAAGCTGTCTTATCTGCTTAATACTACCTCTCGCTCCTGATGTGGACATGAGGTTAAGAGGATTATATTTATCAAGGTTACGTTTAAGAGCATCTGTAACTCTGTTTGTACATGCGCTCCATTCGTCAACAACTCGTTTGCTTCTTTCTTCTTCAGAGAGTAAGCCTTTACGATAGAATTCGTTGATTTTATCAACTTTCTTTTCAGATTCCTCAATGAGTGATTGCTTTTCGGGAGGAATCGTCATATCGTAAATAGAAATGGTGATAGCTCCGCGAGTTGAATATTTAAAGCCCATTGCTTTCATCATATCGAGAACTTCACAAGTCTTTGCAGACCCGTGTACTCTGATACAACGGTCAACGATTTCGCCAAGCTCAGAGCTTGTTGTAACGAAATCAATTTCGGGGACGAAATCGTTAGCAGGGTCATTTCTGTCAACAAATCCCAAATCCTGAGGAATGTAGCTATTGAAAATGAGTCTGCCCAAAGTGGAATGAACAAGACCTGTTTTCTGCTCGCCTCTTACTTCGCGTGTCATTCTTACGGTAATTTTAGCATGAAGTCCTAAATCACCGTTCTGATATGCCATTTGTGCTTCGGCAAAGTCTTTGAAAATTCCGCCTTCACCCGCTTCTCCGTCTTTTTCCATTGTAAGATAGAATGAACCAAGAACCATGTCCTGTGAAGGAATTGCAACAGCTTTACCGTTAACAGGCTTCAAGAGGTTGTTTGCAGAGAGCATGAGGAATCTTGCTTCTGCCTGTGCCTCAACAGAAAGGGGAACGTGAACAGGCATCTGGTCACCGTCGAAGTCGGCGTTAAATGCTGTACATACAAGGGGGTGAAGCTTAATAGCTCTACCCTCAACGAGAATAGGCTCGAATGCCTGAATGGAAAGTCTGTGAAGTGTAGGCGCACGGTTCAAAAGAACAGGATGTTCCTTGATAACACCTTCTAATGCATCCCAAACCTCGTCTGTTGCGCGTTCTACTCTCTTCTTTGCATCTTTAATATTTTTAGCAACACCAGTTGCAACGAGAGTTTTCATAACGAAAGGCTTGAAAAGCTCCAAAGCCATTTCTTTAGGAAGTCCGCATTGATAAATTTTGAGTTCAGGACCAACAACGATAACTGAACGTCCGGAATAGTCAACACGCTTACCCAAAAGGTTCTGTCTGAAACGTCCCTGCTTACCTCTGAGCATTTCTGAAAGAGATTTGAGAGGACGGGTGTTTGCTCCGATAACAGCACGGCTTCTCTTACCGTTGTCGATAAGGGAGTCAACTGCTTCCTGAAGCATACGTTTTTCGTTTCTTATAATAATATCAGGAGCTTTTAAATCCATGAGCTTTCTCAAACGGTTATTTCTGTTGATAACACGTCTGTAAAGGTCATTAAGGTCACTTGTGGCGAATCTGCCGCCATCGAGCTGTACCAAAGGTCTGATATCCGCGGGGATGATAGGAAGAACGTCCAAAATCATCCATTCAGGCTTATTTCCTGATGTGCGGAAAGCTTCTACCACTTCAAGACGCTTTACGAATTTAGCTTTGCGCTGTCCTTGAGCGGTGATAAGCTCTTTTTTAAGATATTCCGAAAGAGAATCCAAGTCAATTTCCTGCAAAAGCTCTTTAATTGCTTCTGCACCGATTCCTACTCTGAAATCGTCTTCATATCTTTCGTAATATTCTCTGTATTGAGATTCTGTGAGGATCTGCTTTTTCTTCAAAGAATCAACGGTACCTGGGTCGAGAACAATATAGTTTGCGAAATAGAGGACTTTTTCAAGATTTTTAGGGGAAATATCAAGGATAAGACCCAATCTGGAAGGAATCGCTCTGAAGTACCAGAAGTGAGAAACGGGAGCCGCAAGCTCTACGTGTCCCATTCTTTCACGTCTTACTTTATTTGTAGTAATTTCAACTCCGCACTTTTCGCAGACTTGACCCTTTTCGTGTATTCTCTTGTATTTTCCGCAGCTACATTCCCAGTCTTTTTGTGGCCCGAAAATTCTTTCGCAGTAAAGACCGTCTTTTTCAGGCTTAAGGCTTCTGTAGTTAATGGTTTCAGGTTTCTTTACTTCACCGTATGACCATTCACGGATTTTTTCGGGAGATGCAAGACCTATCTGAATCGATTCAAATTCAATGTGTTCATGTTCCATGATGTCTGTTACCTCCGTTCATTATTCAAAATCGGAATCATCCGCATCGTTTGCGCTATAGCTTAAATTGTCTTCGTCATCGATAGCTATGTCTAATTCTTCAGCATCAACGCTCTGAACACCGTCATCGTTATCTTCTACAAGCGCGCCACCAAGCAAGCTTTCGTCGAATTCGTTTTCGCCGAGAGATGCGAGAGGTGATTCATTTTCGTCGGAATAATCCTTCAAATTAATTTCATTGTTGTCTTTATCAAATACTCTGATATCCAAACCAAGAGATTGAAGTTCTTTAACAAGCACCTTGAATGATGCGGGAACACCTGGTTTTGGAATATTTCTACCTTCAACAATAGCCTGGAAGGCTTTAAGACGTCCTTTGATATCGTCGGACTTAACGGTAAGGATTTCTTGGAGAGTGTATGCTGCACCGTATGCTTCCAATGCCCAAACTTCCATTTCACCGAAACGCTGACCGCCGAATTGAGCTTTACCGCCCAAAGGCTGTTGAGTTACGAGAGAGTATGGACCGGTGGATCTGGCGTGAATCTTATCGTCAACCAAATGGTGAAGCTTAAGGAAGTAAACGTATCCAACTGTTACGGGGTTATCAAAGGCTTCGCCTGTTCTTCCGTCGTAAAGCGTGGTTTTACCATCATCACGCAAGCCTGCCATTCTAAGACATTCTGCAATATCACGTTCGTTTGCACCGTCAAATACAGGTGTCATTACTTTCCAACCCAATTTTTTGGCGGCGATACCAAGGTGAACTTCAAGCACCTGACCGATGTTCATACGGGAAGGAACGCCCAATGGGTTAAGAACGATATCAAGAGGTGTTCCATCGGGAAGGAAAGGCATATCTTCGGAGGGGAGTATTCTTGAAATAACACCCTTGTTTCCGTGACGTCCTGCCATCTTATCACCAACGGAAATCTTACGTTTTTGTGCTATATAAACTCTTACGACTTTAATAACTCCGGGTTGGAGAACGTCGCAATCATCTCTGGAAAATTCTTTTACGTCGAGAACGATACCGGATTCACCGTGAGGAAGCTTAAGAGAAGTATCTCTTACATCTCTTGCCTTTTCACCGAAGATAGCTCTGAGAAGTCTTTCATCGGGAGTAAGCTCTGTTTCACCCTTTGGAGTAACCTTACCAACAAGGATATCACCAGGGCGCACTTCCGCACCGATACGGATGATACCGTTTTCGTCCAAATCCTCAAGAGCCGCATCGCCAACGTTGGGGATATCGCGGGTAATCTCTTCAGGACCTAATTTTGTATCTCTGGATTCGCACATATACTCCTCAATATGTATTGAGGTATATACGTCATCTCTTACCAAACGCTCGTTAAGCAAAACAGCGTCTTCGTAGTTATAACCTTCCCACGTCATAAAGCCGATGAGAACGTATTTACCCAAGGAAATTTCACCGTTGCTTGTTGCGGGACCGTCTGCAATTAAGTCGCCTTCTTTAACAACATCGCCCTTGTTTACAACAGGTCTTTGGTTTACACAAGTGCCCTGGTTGGAACGCTTGAATTTTGTAAGCTTATAAACGTTTTTAGTTCCGTCGGGAGCGCGGGTTACAACTCTGTCAGCGGTAACGGATTCAACAACACCGTCTTTAACAGCGTGAACCATTACCCAGGAATCTTTAGCTGCTTTGTATTCCATACCCGTTGCAACTATAGGAGATTCCGTTATCATAAGGGGAACAGCCTGCTTCTGCATGTTAGAACCCATGAGAGCTCTGGAGTTATCGTCGTTCTCAAGGAAGGGTATCATTGCAGTTGCAACGGAAACTACCATTTTTGCGGAAACGTCCATCATATCAACTGCTTCAGGCTCAAATTCTCCGATATAATCTCTATGTCTGCAAACTACCTTCTTGTTGATGAATCTTCCGTTTTCGTCGATTCTTTCGTCGGCAGTAGCAACAACGCATTCGTCTTCTTCGTCTGCGGTGAGATATTTGATTTCTTTTGTTACAATTCCGTCTTTAACAACTCTGTAAGGAGCTTCGATAAAGCCGAATTTATTTACCTTTGCATAAGTGGAAAGGTAGGAAATAAGACCGATGTTAGGACCTTCAGGAGTTTCGATAGGACACATTCTTCCGTAGTGGGTGTAGTGTACGTCACGAACTTCAAAGGATGCTCTATCTCTGCTCAAACCACCAGGGCCCAATGCAGAAAGACGACGCTTATGAGTAAGCTCTGCCAAGGGGTTTGTCTGGTCCATAAACTGAGAAAGAGGTGAAGAGCCAAAGAAGTTTCTGATAGCGGCAGAAATAGGTCTTGTGTTGATAAGGGATTGAACGGTAACATTTTCCATGTTTTGAGCGTTCATCTTATCTTTAACGTTTCTGTCCATTCTGGAGAAGCCGATTCTCAATTGGTTGAGCAAAAGCTCACCAACGGAACGGAGTCTTCTGTTACCAAGGTGGTCAATATCGTCGCACTGACCTACACCGTGGCTAAGGCTCAACATATAGTTAACGGAAGCAAAAATATCATCAAGAGTGATATGCTTTGCAACCAATTCATCATATCTGTCTTTAATTGCTTCGCGAAGAGCGTTTATATCTTCAGTCCCAACAGTTTCAAGAATTTCCATGAATGGAGTAATACTTACTCTTTCGGAAAGTCCCAATTCTTCATTGGAAATACCGCAAAGCTTTTCTGCATCAACGGTTTTGTTAGAAAGAACAACGATTCCTTTTTCTTCTTCGGTATCAACAACTACTCTCCAAACACCGCTGTTTTCTATGAGTTCTGCATCTTCTCTTGTGAGTTTTTCACCGGGCATGCAAACAATTTCACCTGTAATAGGAGAAACTGCAGGCTCGGAAAGAGCAAAGCCTACAATACGTCTTGCAAGGCTTAATTTTTTGTTAAACTTATATCTTCCCACAGAGGAGATTTCATAACGCTTTGTATCAAAGAAGAGGTTATTGAGAAGAACCTGTGCGCTCTCTACTATGGGTGGGTCACCGGGACGAAGCTTTTTGTAGATTTCTTTGAGAGCTTCATCGGAGGGTGAAGTTTTATATTTGATAGATTCTGCAACGGAAACGTCTTTTTCAGCGGTTTTTACAAGCTTTTCTTCTTTTCCGAAGAGCTCGTATATCTGCTCGTCCTCGCC
Source organism: Eubacteriales bacterium (assembly GCA_045649365.1). Lineage (GTDB taxonomy): Bacteria > Bacillota > Clostridia > Oscillospirales > CAG-382 > SIG653. The sequence goes on from JAZRPU010000206.1 coordinate 6,767, forward strand.
CAAGCCAAAAGCTCTGAGAAGAACCGTTACGGGAAGCTTTCTGTTTTTATCTATTCTTACGTAAAATACGTCGGAAGCGTCTGTTTCATATTCAAGCCATGCGCCTCTGTAGGGAATTACGGTTGCAGAGAAAAGCTCTTTTCCGTTTTTATCGCTGGTGCTCTCATAATATGCGCCGGGAGAACGAACGATCTGGGAAACGATAACACGTTCCGCACCGTTGATAATGAACGTACCCCCGTCAGTCATCATGGGGAAGTTACCCATGAAGATTTCACTTTCATTAATAGTACCGCCCGTTGCTTTGTTTTTCAAACGAGCTTTAACCGTAAAGCGAACGGAATAGTCCACATCCCTTTCCTTACATTCTTCCACGGTAAATCTGGGAGTGTCGCTCAAAGAATAGTCAGTAAATTCAATAATGATATTTCCCGAATAGTCCACCATAGGTGAAACGTCTTCAAGAACCTCTTTAATGCCTTTATCGATAAATTCTTTGAAGGATTTTTTCTGAATCTCTATAAGATCCGGCATATCGAGCACTTCTTCGTGCTTCGAAAATGACATTCTTTCGTTTCTGCCCAACTTACAGCTTTTTACCATTTACACAATCACTCCTTCGTTAGTGTCAAAGTTTTCGCAAAGACTCGCAGTCTCAGCGTTTCATTGCTCGGCTTTGTTTTGCTTCCACGTCTTGAATTTTTTAACAAACGTGATTTTCTCACGCCAGATGATGTCTTTAACAGATTAAGCACATTTTAATTACATTTTACTTACAAAAAGCCGATTTTTGCTAGAATTTATGTCACAAATGTGCTTTTTGTGTTTCTGAAAGACGAGCTTTGACAACATCTTTTCATTAAAAAAACACCGCAAAACTCCAATCTAAAATACAGCATGAGCAGTATGCAATGTTAACACAAAACTTTCCATTTGTCAAGACCCTTTTTCAGAAAAAACACATCAAAAAGGGAAAGTAAATGTAAATAATTTGTAAACAGGAGATAGGTATGCGAAATTCCCCTTCGTTCGTCAGAAGAAAAATCTTTCAAAAAAAGAAAAAACGGTGCTGTCGTTATAATTTACAACAGCACCTTTTTTTAAAACACCCTATACGACGGAATACATTTAAACTTGAATTATTCTATTTTTCCTTATATTTTTCAAAGGAATACACCGCATCAACGTTATCAAGCTTATCTGCTTTTACCTTTGGAGCAAACACAAAGAAAAACCACCCCGCCTCATCAGCAGTAACAAAATCGTAGGGGTACTCTTTTTGCGCAACGGTAAACGTTCCGTTTTCGTCAATGTCTGTTACAACGTACTCAAGAGACCCGGTACCCGAAAGAAAATACGTCAAAAACACCGTTGTAGTTTCAAAAAATTCCTCGTCAACATTTTTCATCGTTTCCGCAAAGGCAGAGTCTTCATAATATATTCCGCCCCGCAGGGAGCTTTCCTTTAAAATTCCCCCAACTCGCGCTACGTCTTCTGTGGATTCAAGAACGTAAATGGGCAAATTCAGACTCGTTTCATCGGAAAGCTTTTTCGCGTTCAGAGCTTTTTTAAAAAATTCACTGTTTTCAAAATATCCTTCGGTACGTACAACGCGAACTTCGCATTCGTCGAGAGAAAGTGATTGTTCGGGTATTTCATCCTTTGAAGCTTCTGATAATTCAACTTCCTCTGATTCAAACTCATTTAATTCGGATTCCTCCGATTCGGATTCTTCACTTTCGTTTTTCTCACCTTGTTCGGCTTTTGATTCTGCAGACGATGCGGAAGGAAGGGCACTTTCGCTCTTTTCAGCCTCATTGCACGACACAAGGAAAAGAAAAACAAACGCCAATAGCAAACAAAACAGTTTTTTCATTGCAATCTCCTTACCAATATTTTAATTCGGCTTTTTAGTTTATTACGTTGAAGACGTGCGCCGCAAACAAAAAAGCTTTTCTTACTATATAAGTCAACAAAATAAGAAAAATCTTTCAAATCCCAAAAATATTTTTTCGACTTTGAGAAAAAACGGGCTGTTGCGTTTTAATGCAACAGCCCAATCAGTTTTATTATATTACAAATCAGATAACTCTTACTCTGATTACGCCCTCAGTGGAGGAGATATCAGCAATCATCTGCTCGGTGATATCGGAGTTTGTATCAACAAGAGTACATGCTTTTGTATTTTTGGAACGGTTAATCATTCCTTCGATATTGATTCCGTCTTTGCCGAAAACGCCCGAAAGCTTTGTGAGTACGTTAGGAATGTTTTCATGAAGAACAACAATTCTCTTTGAGCCTGATTTGGGAAGAACGGTATCGGGATAGTTTACGCTATGTCTGATATTTCCGTTTTCGATAAAGTCGATAAGCTCTTCTGCCGCCATAACAGCACAGTTATCTTCAGATTCGGGAGTAGATGCGCCCAAGTGAGGAGTTGCAACAATTCCTTTAACGCCAACAGTTTCATTGTTGGGGAAGTCAGTAACGTATCTTGCAACCTTACCTGATTCGATAGCTGCTTTCATATCTGCAATGTTAACAAGGTCAGCTCTTGAAAGGTTGATGATTCTCACGCCGTCTTTCATAATGGAAAGAGTTTGTGCATTTATCATTCCTTTTGTTTGAGGAGTTGCAGGAACGTGAATAGAAATATAATCACTTGCTGCATAAACATCTTCAAAGGTTTCAGCCTTTTTAACTTTTGTGTCAAGACGCCATGCTGCATCAACAGTCATGTAAGGGTCGCAACCCAAAACGTTCATTCCCAAAGAAAGAGCAGCGTTTGCAACCATACCACCGATAGCACCAAGTCCTATGATACCCAAGGTTTTGCCTTTAAGTTCAGGGCCAACGAAAGCAGATTTGCCTTTTTCAACTGCTTTTGCAATATCTTCTGTTCCTGCAAGACCGTTTACCCATTCGATACCGCCCACAATATCACGGGAAGCCATGAGCAAAGATGCAATAGCAAGCTCTTTAACACCGTTTGCATTTGCACCAGGGGTGTTGAAAACAACGATACCCATATCCGCACATTTATCGCAAGGGATATTGTTAACACCTGCACCGCAACGAGCAACAGCAAGAAGCTCTTTTCCAAATTCCATTTCATGCATAGAAGCGGAACGAACCATTATAGCGTCGGGAGCAGAAACGTCTTCTCCCACGTTGTATTTAGCGATATCAAATTTTTCTGTACCGTATTTGCTTATTTTATTAAGAAGCTTAATATTTTTCATTTTTATTCTCCTTGTGCTACAACCTTATGCATTTTCAGCTTCAAAGGCTTTCATGAACTCAACGAGCTTTTCAACGCCCTCTGTGGGCATTGCATTGTAGATAGAAGCTCTCATACCGCCAACGGATCTGTGACCCTTAAGGTTAACGAAGCCTGCTTTTGTTGCTTCGGAGCAGAATTTTTTGTCTAAATCTGCATCTCCTGTAACGAAGCAAACGTTCATGAGAGAACGATGTTCTTTTTCTGCAGTAGCTTTGAAGAGCTTGGAAGAATCAAGATAATCATAAAGCAAGTTTGCTTTTGCAACGTTGATTTTTTCCATTGCTTCAAGACCGCCTTTTTCAAGGAGATAGTCAAAAACAAGACCTGCGAAATAGATTCCGTACGTTGGAGGAGTGTTATACATAGAGCCATTCTTTGCCTGAACGGTGTAGTTAAGCACAACGGGTGTTTCTTCAGAAGCAAAGCCCAACATATCTTCTCTTACAATAACGAGAGTAACACCTGCGGGTCCGATGTTTTTCTGTGCGCCTGCATAGATTACTGCAAATTTGCTTACGTCGATGTCGCGGGAAAGGATTCCGGAGGACATATCGGCAATAAGAGGGATATCTCCTGTATCGGGGATATAGTTATAAACTGTACCGAAGATTGTGTTGTTGTAGCAGATGTGAACGTAGTCTGCATCGGGAGAGATGTCTGCTTTTTCTACCTTTGGAACGTATGTAAAGTTTTTGTCCTTGGAGCTGGCGATAATCTTAACTTCTCCGTATTTTGCTGCTTCTTCAGCTGCTTTACCCGAAAATTGACCTGATACGATGTAATCAGCCTTTTTGTTCTTTGTCATGAAGTTCATAGCAATAGCTGCGAATTGAGCTGTTGCACCACCCTGAAGGAAAAGCACCTTGTAATTGTCGGGGATATTCATAAGCTTTCTGAGAGAAGCTTCAGCGGCATTGATGATTTCTTCATAAACTGCTGAACGGTGGCTCATTTCCATAACGCTCATTCCTGAGCCTTTGTAATTACAAAGCTCTGCGGAAGCTTTTTCAAGAACTTCCAAAGGAAGCATGGAAGGGCCTGCGGAAAAATTAAAAACTCTGTCTGCCATAATGTTTCAACCTGTCTTTCTTTATATAAATATTTTATTAAACACATAAGTTTCAAATGACGACACTTATGACTTTGTCATTATCAGAGTTATTTTACTACATTAATTTGAGATTGTCAATAATATATTTTCTTTTTCTCTTGACAAAAGCTGAAATTTTTGATATATTGAAAGAGGTTAATTTTATATATTTTGAATGATGTTTATAAAAAATCGCCATTGGTGTTGAAACATCACCTTACAGAAGCTCTGCAAATCCTTACAAAAGCATATACAAGCAAGAGCTTCGACATCAAGGAGGTAGTGAAAAATGAATCTGTCATTTTCCATTGATATTATTGTAAAAATAATCAAACGATTTTTCTTTTTGATGCTCGTTTGTGCAGTTCTTTTCTACTCCATCGGTCATTATCTCACAAAAAGATCTACAAGTGTTTCCTATTATTCCTACACCGAGCTTTACATCCACACTATCGCCTCGGGAGTTGAGGACTACACTAAATACATCGACGCGGAAGCTAAATACGTGGGAACGTATTTGCTCACTATTGATACTTACAAATTCTACGAGGAGTTAAGACAACAGCTCCCTGAAGAATGGAAAAACAAGGTTACTGCGGGATATCTCAAATCCTGTGTTTCTCCCGCAATAAAGTCTGAATCTGCAATTGTCCGCTTTACCGTATATACTTACGATGCAGAGCTGACTTATGCGATAACTCAAACCTTGAGCGTTTATATGGACGATTATCTTTTCAACAACTTCCGTGTAAACAGCGTTCAGATAGTTGAAGCTCCCCGCCAGTCAGCACCTTCTGTATCACAAAGCAGAAACCTTGCTTTAATTCTTGCCGCGGTAGGTATCTGTCTTGCTTTTGCCTTTGGATATTTCAGAGAAATTCACGATAGAAGTATCAAAACCGTATCTGACGTTGAGGGATTCGGTGTTCCCGTTCTGGGCGTTATCCCCAACTTCTCATCAAAGCCCTCAAAAAAGAACAAAAACTACTCCTACAGAGGATATGAAAAATATTCAAAAGCATCTTTTGAAGCCGAAGAAACGGAAAACGTTTCCGACGGTCAAAAGAAGAAAAAGTAAGGGGGTGTCTTTAATATGTTTGGAAAAAAGAAGAAAAGCTCCGAAAGAAAAATTTACACATCGGGATATTCTGCTGAAAACGAAAAAGACAAGCTTTTGTCCTTCTCCGTGAAAGAAGCGTATAAAGCCATTAGAACAAACATTGTGCTTTCGGTTATTAAAGACGGTTGTAAAACAATAACCTTTACAAGCCCTCTCCCTTCAGAAGGCAAATCCACAACAATTTCAAATGTTGCGGTTTCTTTATCAAAAGCCTTTTACAAGGTGTTGCTTATTGACTGCGACTTGTTGAAGCCAAGACTTCACAGAACGTTCAAAATAAAAAATTTATCGGGACTCAGCAACGTGTTAAGCAAGCTTTCCACCTTTGAAGAAAGCGTTCAGGTGTTGGATGACTACAGCGGGCTTCACGTTTTAACGTCGGGAATTGCTGTTCCAAACCCCTCTGAAATGCTTGGCAGTGAAAGAATGAAAGAGATGATTGAAGAGCTTTCTTCAAAATATGATTTCATTCTTATTGATACCCCTCCCCTTAACGTTCTTTCAGACGGATTACACCTTGCAAGAATATCCGACGGTGTTGTTATGGTAGTTCGCCAAGGACATTCTACTCAAGATGAAGTTAAACAAGCTCTCAACTCCCTCCAATTTATATCTGCCAAGGTTTTGGGAATAGTATATAACGGTGCGGGAAATGAAAGCGGAAAGAAATCTGCTAAATATGGGGCATACGGTCATGCCGCCATGTACGGAGATAAAGACAGACATTCCAAAAAAACGGGAGAAAAAAGCTTTATTGGCGGTGAAAACAACTGACACTTTGACAATTAAATAGCTTAAAAACATTTTTGATTTTGGAAAACAAAGGGCAATCGGAATTGAAAACAATTTTGATTTTGACAAATAAATAAGAATTATCGGAATTGGAAACAGTTTCGGTTCGGACGAATAAAACACGGAGATCTTTTATGATTGATTTTCACACGCATATCCTCCCCGAAATTGACGACGGAGCAAAAAACGTTGAAGAATCACTTTCCATGCTTAATTCCCTTTCAGAAACGGGAATAAAACAAGTTTTACTCTCTCCCCATTATTACCCCGATAAAGAAAGCATTGAAGAGTTTACAGCGAGAAGGCAAGTTTCCTGCGAAAAGCTGGCTTCTGCAGTAAAGAGCGCAAAATTTTCCGTTCCCCAGCTTCACGTTGCGGCAGAGGTTTATTTAGACCCCGCCTTGATGAGTTGCTTTGATTACACACCGCTTACTGTGGATTCGGGCGGGAAGTTTATGCTCACAGAGCTTTTGTACGAGCCTAAAATGAGTCTGACTTCAGAATCTATGTTAAGACATCTTATTTATTCTTATGACATTATTCCCATTCTTGCCCATATAGAAAGATATCCCTTTCTCTTAAAGGAAAAGAATCTTTATGCCCTTTTGGAGTTGGGTTGTGTTGCGCAAATCAACGTTTCATCTCTTTTGCATTGCAAAATCAGAAAGGTTTTGATTAAATATCTAAAAAAAGGGTATATTGGAGCTATAGCTTCAGATATCCATAACGTAAAACAAATAAAATCAGTAAAACAGGGACTTTCAAAGCTTTCGGAGGAAAGCTTGAAATACATAACGGGTGTTTCCCGTGGAATAATAAATAACGCGAAAAAGGATTCCAACGGTTTCCACGATGAAACCGTTGTCGTTTGATAACATGCTTGAACTTAAAAATATTTCTTTTACAGCAGAAGACAAAAAAATAATTGATAATGTCAGCCTCACGGTGAATGAGGGGGAAATTCTCCTCTTTACAGGGCCAAACGGCGGAGGAAAATCAACTCTTGCCAAAATAATCATGGGTATTGTTACCCCAACGGAGGGACAAGTGCTTCTTGACGGGGAAGATATCACAAATCTTTCCATTACTGAAAGAGCAAACATGGGTATCGGATACGCTTTCCAAGCCCCTGCAAGATTCAAAGGCTTAACCGTTAAAAGGCTTTTGAAAATTGCTTGCGGAGATAAGTTTTCCGAAGCTTGCTGTTGCGATTTACTTTCTCAAGTTGGACTTTGCCAGAAAGAGTATTTAAACAGAGCTCTCGACGCTTCCCTCTCGGGAGGCGAATTAAAAAGAATTGAGGTAGCCTCCATTCTTGCAAGAGAGTTAAAGCTGGCAATATACGATGAGCCGGAAGCAGGAATTGACCTTTGGAGCTTCAACATGCTTGTTGATACCTTTGCAAAGCAAAAAGGGAAAGGCTCAACGGTAATAATTTCCCATCAAGAACGAATCATGAAGCTGGCAGACAGAATTGCAGTTATTTCAGAAGGCAAAATTTCTGAAATAGCACCTGGAGGGGAAATGCTCCCCAAACTTGCGGGATATTTTAACAAATCCTGCGGAAAACTCAAATAATACAGTATAAGGAATGATAAATAAATGGCATCTGACCTTTTGAATCTTTCAAAAAAACTTTTATCAATTGACGATTTTTCCCTTCTTAAAACTATAGCAGACATGCCCTCAATCCCAGAGGGAGCTGTTAACGTGAGAAAAAACGGTGAAGGTGTTTTAAGACAATCAACGGAAAACGTTACTATTGAACAAAAAAAAGAAAAAAGCGGTATAGATATATACGTTAAAGCAAACAGTAAAGGGGAAAAAGTCCACATTCCCGTAATTATCACTGAAAGCGGTATTTCAGAATTGGTATATAACGATTTCTATATCGGAGAAAATGCGGAATGCGAAATCGTTGCGGGGTGCGGAATCCACAACAGCGATAGCTGCAATTCCAGCCGTCACGATGGCGTTCACGCTTTCCATTTAGGAAAAGGCGCAAAGGTGAGCTACACAGAAAAGCATTTCGGTGGTGGCGGCGGAAGTAACGTTATGAATCCCATAACGGAGATTTACATGGAAGAAGATTCCGTTTTTGAGTTGAACACAACTCAAATAGAAGGAGTTACCTCCACAGAAAGAAGAACTTTTGCAAAGGTGGGCAAAAACGCCAAGTTAAATATGACAGAGCGTTTGGTTACCCATGATAACCAGATTGCAAAATCTGACGTGGATATTTCTCTTGAGGGAGAAGGCTCTGCCTTGAGAATTATCTCCCGTTCCGTTGCAAGAAATTCCTCTAAACAGATATTCCATCCCCGTGCTATAGGTAATGCGGCATGTGCGGCACATATCCAATGCGATTCAATTATAATGGATAAAGCGGTAGTAACGTCTATTCCCGAAATCGTTGCAAACGATGCAAATGCAGAAATGATTCACGAAGCCGCTATCGGCAGAATCAATAACGAACAGCTTTTAAAGCTTCAGACCTTGGGACTTGATACCGAGGAAGCAGAAGCAGTTATAGTCGAGGGCTTTTTGGAGTAATCCAAGCCCTCTTTTTATTTTCAAAACATTATGACAAAGGAAGGAAAGTTTTATTCAAAAAATGAAAAAGACATATAAGGTAGAAACCATAAGATGTCAGTCCTGTGTTAATTCCATAGAAGGTAAATTAAGCTCTATGGAAGAGGTAATAAGCGTTTCCGCTTCTCTTGCTTCGGGATATCTTAACGTGGAATTTTCGGGAGAAGACGATGAAAAAATCGTTAAAGCGGTAAAATCCTTGGGATTTGAATTATATGAAAAAGGAAAAGAGCCGAAAACCGCAAAAAAGGAATATGCGGGAATACGTATTATTATTTGCGCGGTAATAATGGTAACCGCCCATTTGATAATGCATTTTGTGAAAGACGAATTTTTATCGGGTGTATTCCAGCTTATCCTTTCCCTCTCCGTTTGTGTTGTTTGCGCTCCCTATTTTGTAAGAGGTGTTAAAGGTTTCCTATCTCTTGCACCGAATATGGAATCCCTCGTTATAACAGGTGTAACAGCATCGGTTTTATACAGCACGTTTTCAATTTTCAACAAAGGTGATTATTATTTCGACGGAGCTATAATGATATTTACCGTTGTTTCATTAGGAAAATATATAGAAAGCCGCGTGAAAAAGAAAGCCTTTGACTCTATTGGCGAATTTATGAAGCTTATCCCCGACACCGCCGAGGTGGAAAGGGGAAGCGGAGTCTATCCCATTCCCGTTTCTGAAATAAAAGAGGGGGATGTAGTTATAATTAAAGAGGGTGCAACCGTTTCAATTGACGGAATAATTATAGAGGGTGCGGCTTCTTTTGATACAAGCGCAATAACGGGAGAAAGTCTGCCTGCTGACTTATCAGTAGGTGACGAAGTAGTATCTTCTTCCATAAATCTTTCGGGATACGTTAAGGTAGAGGCTTTAAGCGCAAGCGGGGACAGAGTTGTTGATAAAATAGCCGCGCTCATGGAAGAAGCCTCTGCAACGAAAGCGCCCATAGCCCGTTTTGCCGATAAAGTCAGTAAAATTTTCGTTCCCGCTGTAATCGGTATTTCCATTGTAACGGGGCTTTGCCACCTTATTTTCGGAAATCCGTCAGAAGCAATTAACCATGCAGTTGCAGTTCTCGTTGTTTCTTGCCCCTGCGCTTTGGGACTTGCAACTCCCGCCGCGGTTATGGCGGCTGTAGGAAAAGGCGCAAGTAAGGGAATATTGATTAAAAATGCCGCCGCCCTTGAAGAAACAGGAAGAGCTACAACGGTTATTTTCGACAAAACGGGAACTGTTACAACAGGAAAGCTTAAGGTGACGGAGGCAAGTGCAGAAGATTTAAACGCTTTAGCCAAATATGCCGCCTCTATCGAGGCTCAAAGCTCACACCCGACAGCAGAAGCGGTGAGAGAATATTTTTCTTTCGCAAAAAAGGAAAAGGTTTTCGGATTTTCCACCATTGCAGGAAGAGGTGTTAAAGCATATATTTCCGAGGATAACGAGAACAAGGAGATAATCGGCGGAAACCTTAAATTCATGGAAGAAAACGAAGTTTCCGTTCCTGACGTTGTTTATGGCGGAAAGACTGTTCTCTATTTTGCCATAGATAAAAAATATTTGGGATACGTTGCTCTTTCAGACGTTCCCCGCGAGGACGCCCGCGAAAGCGTTGAACGTCTTTCAGAAATGGGACTTAAGGTAATAATGTTAAGCGGTGACAACGAAGACGCGGTTTCGGATATTGCGAAAAAAACGGGAATAAAGGAATATAGAAGCTCCCTCAAGCCTGCCGATAAAGAAAGAATAATACGTTCTCTTATGTCAGAGGGTGAAAAGGTTATCATGGTAGGTGACGGAACTAACGATGCTCCCTCTCTCATAAGCGCAAACGTTGGCATTGCGGTAAGCTCGGGAACAGATATTTCCGTTGAAGCGGCAGATATAGTTACTATGTCTGAAAATCTTTCTAAAGTTGCATCTGCGGTGAAGCTGGGGAAAAACGCCCTCGGGATAATAAAACAAAATCTTTTCTGGGCTCTTATTTATAACTCCCTTTGCATTCCCATTGCCGCGGGAATAGTTCCGTTTATAACAATGTCCCCTCCCTTTGCCGCGCTGGCAATGAGCTTAAGCTCAATTTGTGTTGTTACAAACGCTTCAAGATTAAGATTCAAAAAAATATAGATATTTTAAGATAGGTTTAAGAATGTCCGTGTACAATCTTCACATATCAGTAAAATATATTATTAGGACGGTGTTCATTTTGAAAAAAAGCCTTTTAAAATTAATAACCTCATTTGCTCTCTTAAGCCTTTTGCTCACCTCTTGCGGAAACGGTGGAGAGCAAACAAGCGAAGAAAGCTATATTGGCTCATTGGTTTCTCATGACAGTATATCAAAGGACACGTCAGAAACCTCTGAACAAAATAAAGAAAACGAAAGCTCCAAAGAAGAATCATCTACGGACAATTCTTCAACAGATACGGAATCGGGAACAACGGAAAGCTTGAGCTATCAGGTATCCTATAAAGATACAGATACAACTGAAGCTTTTGAAGAATCCTCTGCTGTTTCCATAATCTGTAACGGAACAGAAGCCGAAATAAAAGGAAACGGTGCAGAAGCATCACAAGGTGTGATTACAATCTCAAACAGCGGTGTTTATCTTTTAAGCGGAACGCTTTCGGGAAGAATTATTGTTAATTCTCAAGATGCAGACCCTGTAAGACTTATTTTAAAGGGAATTTCCGTTACTTGCGAAACCTCTGCTCCCCTTTACGTTGCATCTGCTGACAAGGTGATAATAACCACAATAGAAAACACAGAAAACACCTTTAAAGACGGTGCTTCCTACACATACGACGACGAGGTTAACCAAGAGCCATCTGCAGCTATCTTTTCAAAAGATGACCTTACCTTTAACGGAAAGGGTACGCTTACCGTAGAAGCCTCCTTCAAAAACGGTATTCAATGCAAGGATAAGCTGAAAATCTGTGGCGGGACAATCAACGTAACAGCAAAAAACGACGGAATCAAAGGAAAAGATTGTGTTGGAATTAAAGACGGTAATATAACCGTAAAGTCAGAGGGTGACGGAATCCAATCCTCCAACGCTGATGCGGGTAACGTGGGATTTGTTAATATCGGTGGGGGAAAAATTAAAATCACCTCTTCCCTTGACGGAATACAAGGCGAAAACGGAGTTTGCATAAGCGGTGGAGAAATTAATATCACCTCGGGAAGCGGCTCTTCTTCCACAGATTCCAAAAAAGGAATAAAAGGCGTTAAGGACGTAACCGTAACGGGTGGTAAAATTACCGTTGTTTCCGTTGATGATGCAGTTCATTCTGACGGAACCATAAACGTTGAGGGCGGGGAAATAAACGCCTCCTCCAACGATGACGGATTCCACGCTGAATCAGCTATT
>JAZRPU010000207.1:0-1702 GCA_045649365.1 Eubacteriales bacterium
ACTATAATCTTTCTGTTTCCCTCGACATCACACCTGAAAAACAAAGAGAGCGGATAAAAACCAGAAATGCTCCTCCTTTACAAGACCGCTTTTTCAATGAATGGATTCCTATGGAAAACAATTATTTTGATTTTTTCAACATTAAAAGCAAGTGCGATTTAATAATAAAAATATAGCATTCAATCAATTCAATAACTCCACCTTAAAAAGCTTTATTCGTAAATGAAGTAAAAACGTATAAGTGACTCAAAAGGAAACAAAATATATTCGTGAGGGTATAAAATGATACGAAAAATAATTAAAATAGATGAAGAAAGATGTAATGGTTGCGGAGCTTGTGCTGTTGCATGTCACGAAGGAGCAATTGAAATTGTAAACGGAAAAGCGAAGCTTAAACGCGAGGATTATTGTGACGGATTGGGAGATTGTCTTCCCGCATGTCCTACCAACGCCATAAGCATTGAGGAACGTGAAGCGCTGTCTTATGATGAAGAATCCGTTATAGCAGCTAAATTATGCTCTGTTCCTACAGGATGCATAAGCACTCATCACAAAACAATTCAAAGGAAAGAGAATGTTATTAAAGCTCCATCTTTTTCAAGCATGCTTAATCAATGGCCAATACAAATCAAGCTTGCGCCCGTTAATGCTGAATTTTTTAATAATGTCGATTTATTGATTGCCGCAGATTGCACCGCATACGCCTATGGAAATTTCCACAATGATTTCATGAGAAATCACATAACGCTGATTGGCTGCCCAAAGCTTGATAACACGGACTATTCAGAAAAGCTTACAGAGATTATTTCTAAAAACAACGTAAAAAGCATTACTGTTGTTAAAATGAAAGTTCCTTGCTGTAAAGGTATAGAGAACGCTGTAAAAAATGCTATTTTTAAAAGCGGGAAATTTATTCCAACAAGAGTTATTACAATTTCAACCGATGGCAAAATATCAGAATAAACCATAAATAGACAAAAAGCAGGTTTTCTCAAAAGGAGAAATCCTGCTTTTTTCAATTCGAAATTTAACACATAAACGCAGTTTCAGCTCCACATCATCAGTTGTATAAACGCATAAGAGATAAAAAGAGATATTACAAATACACATACAACATATAATACTTTTTCAACTCTTCTATTTAAAACTCTTCGCGACAAAAATGCAGAAATTACTGTTACAAAGGCAGAGATAAAAAACCAAAACCACACGGTAAAGTCATTAGCGCTAAAATAAGAGTGAAGAATATTTCCCGCTTCATCTATTTTAGGGCATCCGCACCCAAGCCAATCGACTATAAAATGCTGATTAACCCAATTATAAGGTATAAATAATATCAAAAACAGCGCAAACGGTGAGATAAGAAATACGCTATTTTTTATTAGCTTTTTAACGTTATGGCTCAATTATTTTTCCTCCTTTAAACTTAACTCTGAAAAAAGCACCAAAAAGCTATACTCTAAACAGATTTTCATATTAAAAATTCAAAACTGTTTTTCGCTGAAAGATTTATTTTGCTCATAAGCTTTCTTTGATTTTATAAGTAAATTTATCAAATTGAGTTATTCCCAAAGATGATAGCAATTCTATGCTTTTATCTCTGTCTTGTTCGGTATTATAATCTTTAATTAAAGGAACTCTTACGATAATTCGTTCACTACCTACAAGGGTAAGAAGATATTTTAAATTTTCAATCATTTGT
>JAZRPU010000208.1:0-1612 GCA_045649365.1 Eubacteriales bacterium
TTTGGATGTCATGAAAACTACGCTGTTCATTTTCAGAAGGAATTTGAAAATTCAATTTCCCGTTTCGGAATAGAATTGGATTTCAGATATCAATCCAAAATGTATCGTTCGGGTAAATATGCAAAGCATGTTATCCATGCAATAAAGCACAGAAAAGAAATTTTTGATATTTTGGACTCCTTCCGTACCCAAGACGCTGTAGAGGGAGAAAGAGATGCATATTATCCTGTTAGTGTGTATTGTCCTTCCTGCGGTAAGGATAACGTAAAAATTCTTTCCGTTAACGATGAATGCACCGTCGCACAGATAGAATGTACTTGCGGTCATAAGGGCGAGTTTGACTTTACCACTAACTTTAACTGCAAATTGGCTTGGAAAACAGACTGGCCTATGCGTTGGATGTTTGAACAAGTTGATTTTGAGCCGGGCGGAAAAGACCATGCAAGCCAAACAGGAAGCTATCAGACGAGCCGTATTATCTCCCAAAAGATATTTGGCTACGAACCCCCATTGTTCCAAGGATATGAATTTATCGGAATTAAAGGAACTGTAGGTAAAATGAGCGGCTCAAGCGGTCTTAACTTGACTCCTGAAACACTTTTGAAGCTCTATCAACCTGAACTTATTCTTTGGCTTTATGCAAAAACAGATCCTATGAAGGCATTTAACTTCTGTTTTGATGATGAGATTTTAAGACAATATTTTGAATTTGATAAACAGCTTTCTGCCATGAAAGAAGGAAATGCTGATGAAAGAACGAAAGATATAATGTATCATTCCTTGCTTGAAGGAAGAGAGATACAAACTGTTCCAATGCAGCTTATTGTTTCTCTTGGCTCTGTTGTTAACTTCAACATTCCTATGCTTGAAACAGTTTTTGAAAAAATCGGAACTCCTTACAAATTTGAAAAATTCAAAGAAAGACTTTCTCTTGCTAAATATTGGCTTGAGCAATGTGCTCCCGAGGCTGTAAACAGACTCAGAAGCACAAGAAACTTTGAAGTATATAATACCCTTGATGAAAATGAAAAGAAAGAGATTGCCCTCCTTTATGATTATCTCAAAGAGGGAGGATATACTCTTGATGAGCTTAATACAAAGCTTTATGCTATCCCAAAAGAAGTTTTTGGTGAAATGGATGATAAGGCTTGTAAAACAGTTCAAGGCACTTTCTTTAAAAACGTTTATAAGCTTCTTATCGACAAAGAAAAAGGTCCAAGACTTTATTTGTTCCTCTTTGCTGTCGATCCAAAGGGATATTTGCCTTTGCTCGATTTCTCTTCACCTATGACTGATGAAGAAAAAGCGGAGCAGCAACCTGTCGCAGCCGAAACAGAAGAAACTTCCGAAGAAGAAGCAAAGCCTCAAATATCAATTGAGGATTTTGACAAGGTTGAACTTACCGTATGCAAAGTTAAAAATTGCGAAGAAATCAAAAAATCAAGAAGTTGCTATAAGCTTACCTTGGACGATGGAAAAGGAGAAAGAATTATAGTTTCCAGTATCAAGAGCTATTATTCTCCCGAAGAGCTTGTAGGAAAGAATATTATCGTTATAACAAATCTCAAACCCGCAAAACTTATGGGCGTTCAAAGTAACGGAATGTTACTTG
>JAZRPU010000209.1:0-2915 GCA_045649365.1 Eubacteriales bacterium
ATAATCTCCATACGACCAAAAACGACAACACTTCTAACATTGTATGACCACTCACCCTCTTTACATGTTCCACGTTCAACAACGCAAAAAGAAACCTTGTCCGACCGTTTCAAAGAATCTAATCGATATCCTGTTTTTCCACAATGAAAATAGATACATCCATCTTCACCATTATAATAATGATTCATAGGCATGGCGTATGGATACTCATCGTCACCATTAACAGCAAGAATACCTCTTTTTTCATTAACAAGAAGTTCTATACATTCTTCAGCAGATATTTTTTGTTTCTTTTTTGTAAGCTCCCTGAACATTTCTTTTCCTCCATGACCATAAAAAACAATTTTTACTTATTTTAACACATTCAAAAATTTAATTCAATAAGAATATATATTTTCATAAAAAAAGAAAAACAATGTTTCCAAAGAAAATCAAACAAAAAACAAAGATATTTTTGTAGGCAAATGTGGTTTTGTGTTTGTTTTGTTTCAAACTCAGCTGTTCAAAGTATGCAAAAAACAAAATAAATCAAAAAAAACAAAGAAAAGCTATTGACATTTGTAAAAAAAGGTGATACAATGTCTACAAAGGATAATGTCAAATTGGGGCGATTATGTTTTTACTTTTTGATTTTAAATATTTTGCTCTGAATTTGTACAATTTTAATTGAAGGTGAATGATATGAAGTTCTACACGGAACCCATTGAAAAATCTCCGAGAATAGCGAAGCTTGTTGATGCACTTTACGGAAATATGCCTCAAATTGAAGCTGAACGTGCTGTGCTTCTTACAGAATCCTATAAATCTACGGAGGGAGAGCCCATAATCACTCGTAGGGCAAAATCATTCAAGCACATTCTTGAACATCTCCCCATAACAATAAGAGAAAATGAACTTATTGTAGGGTCTGCAACCAAAGCACCACGCGGTTGTCAGGTTTTCCCTGAATATTCATTTGAATGGCTTGAAGCAGAATTTGATACAGTTTCAACTCGTGTGGCTGACCCTTTCTTTATTTCCGATGAAACAAAAGAAACGCTTTCTGAAGTTTACAAATATTGGAAAGGAAAAACCACAAGTGAGCTTGCAACAGCTTATATGTCTGACGAAGCAAAAATTGCTATCGATCACGGAATGTTCACTCCGGGTAATTATTTCTACAACGGAATTGGACACGTAACCGTTGATTATCCTAAAGTACTTGCTATTGGATATGAAGGAATTATCAAAGAAGCAAAAAAAGAGCTTGAAACTCTTTCCTTTGGAGATGCAGACTATGCAAAGCGCAAGCATTTTCTTGATGCTGTTGTAACAAGCTGCGAAGCAGTAATCAAATATGCAGAAAGATATGCAGACCTTGCTGCATCTATGGCGAAAACAGCTTCTGATATCGGTCGCAGACGTGAGCTTGAAACAATTAGTGCAAACTGCAGAAGAGTTCCAAGAAATGGTGCAGAAAGCTTTTATGAAGCTTGTCAATCATTTTGGTTTATTCAAATGCTCTTGCAAATAGAATCAAGCGGACATTCCATTTCTCCCGGTAGATTCGACCAATATATGTATCCATACTATAAAAAGGATTTAGACAACGGAAAGATAACAAAAGAATTTGCACAGGAACTTGTGGACTGTATCTGGGTAAAATTAAACGACCTTAATAAAGTTCGTGATGCTGATTCTGCAGAAGGTTTTGCGGGATACAGCTTGTTCCAAAACCTCATTGTTGGCGGTCAAGATAAATATGGAAGAGATGCTACTAACGATCTTTCTTTCATGGCAATTACAGCTACAGAACACGTTTTCCTCCCCCAGCCATCTTTCTCTGTAAGAGTATGGAATGGAACTCCACATGAGTTTCTCATAAGAGCTGGTGAGCTTACAAGAACAGGTATAGGTTTCCCTGCATATTACAATGACGAAGTTATTATTCCATCTTTGCAAAGCAGAGGATTGACTCTTGAAGATGCAAGAGATTATAACATAATCGGATGTGTTGAGCCACAAAAAGCCGCTAAAACAGATGGCTGGCACGATGCAGCCTTCTTTAACATGTGCCGCCCT
Organism: Eubacteriales bacterium; assembly: GCA_045649365.1. Classification (GTDB taxonomy): domain Bacteria; phylum Bacillota; class Clostridia; order Oscillospirales; family CAG-382; genus SIG653. The sequence continues at coordinate 2,062 of JAZRPU010000209.1, forward strand.
TTAGAGCTTGTGTTTTCATCGGGCGTTGATAAAGGAATTCAACTTGGACCAAAAACAGCAAGCGTTGAAACAATGAAGGACTTCAAAGAATTTGAAGATGCATATAGAACACAGATGAATTATTTCATTGAACTTCTTGTAAACGCCGATAACGCTATTGACGTTGCACATGCTGAAAGATGCCCCCTCCCATTTCAATCTTGTATGGTTGCAGATTGCATACGAAGAGGAAAGAGCCTTCAAGAAGGCGGTGCAATATATAACTTTACAGGCCCGCAAGGTTTTGGAATCGCAAACGTTACAGACGCAATGTTTGCTATTAAAAAACTCGTTTTTGAAGACAAAAAATATACATTAAGTTTCTTCAAGGAAGCGCTTGAAGCCAATTTTGGAAAAGATATGGATCATTCAATGGCTTCAAAGCTCACTCAAAAAATTGTTGCGAGCATTGCTCAATCAAACAAAGAGTTTTCAGAAGAAGACATCAGAACAGTATATACTACTGTTAAGAAAAACAATTCCTCTGAAGAACAGAAAAAGAAATATAACGCTTTGCTTGATGATATTGGGTCAATGGTTAAATTCGGCAATGATGACGATGAAGTAGATAACTTTGCGAGAGAAATTGCATATACCTACACAAAACCTCTCGAAAGCTATAAAAACCCTCGAGGCGGTAATTTTCAAGCAGGACTTTATCCCGTTTCTGCTAACGTTCCTCTCGGAGCACAAACAGGAGCAACCCCCGATGGTCGTTTGGCATATACACCTATCGCTGACGGTGTTTCACCTGCAGCAGGAAGAGATATTAAAGGTCCAACCGCCGCCGCAAACTCTGTATCAAGACTTGACCA
>JAZRPU010000210.1:0-3172 GCA_045649365.1 Eubacteriales bacterium
TTCTGGTTGTTATTCTGGGTATTGTTTCGTATGGCGTTTCAACTCTTTTCAAGCTCCTTACGTTACATGTGGAATTTGATGCCAGCCGCAAGGCACTTGAGTCCATTGAAAGGGGAAATATCCTTGAGGAAGAGGAAATTTATATGGCAAGGAAAGTGCTTTTTGCCTGTGCCCTTACATACGTGGCTTCAACGTTGATGTCGATTTTATATTTACTTAAATTAATTGCAGTAGCAAGGAAAAATAGATGAGTGCGAGAAAATGTGCCTTTGAAGCAATAGGCAGAGTTATTAATGATGGTGCATATAATAATATAGCATTATCGGGCTTATATGAAAAATATTCCCTTTCAGATGAAGATAAAAGTCTTTGCGGAATTATAGTCAAAGGAGTTCTGGAAAGAAAGCTTACTCTTGATTTTTTCATATCAAAGCTTTCCGCTTTTCCAATAGAATCTCTTGATAAACGTGTTTTGAATCTTTTGCGAATGGGATTATATCAGATTTTTTATCTTGACAGAGTTCCTGACTTTGCTGTTTGTAACGAGGCGGTAACTATAGCTGAAGAGTTTGGAAAAAAGAAAAAGGGATTTGTAAACGGCATTTTAAGAAATGCTTGCAGAAGAAAAAAAGAGCTTACAGACGCTCTTATGAATGCTCCGAATTATATAAAATATTCTTTGGGAGAAAGCCTTTATTCCTTGCTTGAAGAACAATATGGAGAAACTGCAAAAATAATAGCAGAAAGCTATTTTGAAAAAGGAAGTATTGCAATTCGTGTTAATCCTCTGAAAACTACATCAGAAAAGCTTTTTGAAAAGCTTATGAATATGGGAATTGAATGTGAAATTTTGAGTGAGCGGACAATTTCTGTCAAGGATAATTTTTCAAAAGCTTTATCTTTAATGAATGAGGGGGAATTTTACGTTCAGGGACTTTCTTCTCAACGTGCTGTTGAAGTTCTTGGTGCAGCTTTGGGCGACGTTGTGATTGACGTTTGCGCCTGCCCCGGCGGAAAGACCGTTGGTGCTGCTATGGATATGAGAAATAACGGAGAAATTTATTCTTTCGATATCCATGAAAACAAGCTGCCTTTAATTGAAAAAAATGCTGAAACTCTGGGCTTGACTATTATAAAAACAGAAAAGCATAATAGTAAGAAAGTAAATGAAAAATATATAGAAAAAGCAGATAAGGTTATTTGTGACGTGCCTTGTTCGGGAATAGGAAGCATTGGAAAAAGACCTGAAATAAGATATAAACCCATTGAAGATATAAACGGACTGATAGATACTCAAAAAAACATTCTTTCTTCTTCTGTGAAATATTTGAAGAAAGAAGGAGTTTTGGTTTATTCCGTTTGCTCTGTGAACAAAAATGAGGGTGAATACCTTATCCGTGATTTTTTGGAAGAGAATAATAATTTTTGCCTTTTGCATGAAGAAACGGTTCTGCCCGCAAAGGGATGTGACGGATTTTATATAGGAAAATTGGCGTATAAAAAATAAAATATAGCTGAAAAACGGTGCATTAAATTATGGTTGATCTTAAATCAATGACCATGGAAGAAATTTGCGAATACATGAAAAGTGAGGGATACCCTTCTTTCAGAGGTAAGCAGATTTATGAGTGGATATCAAAGGGAGTATCTTCCTTTGAACAAATGACAAACGTTCCTAAAAATATAATAGAGCTTTTATCAGAAAAATGCACTTTGAGCTGTGCAAAAATAGTAAGAAAGCTTATTTCAAAAATTGATGGTACAGTTAAATATCTTTTAGAGATGGAAGACGGTGAAAGAGTTGAAACCGTTTTTATGCGGTATAAGCATGGTAATACGGTTTGTGTTTCCACACAAGTCGGTTGCAGAATGGGATGTAAGTTTTGTGCTTCCACTATAGGCGGTCTTGTGAGAGGGCTTAAACCCTCGGAAATTTTAGAGCAGATATTGATATGCGAGCGGGATTTGGGTGAAAAGGTTTCCAACGTAGTTTTAATGGGAATTGGTGAGCCGCTTGATAATTATGATAACGTTTTGAAATTCTTGAAGCTTGTTAATGATGAAAAAGGCGTGGGAATAGGAATGCGACATATCTCTCTTTCCACTTGCGGACTTGTTGACATGATAGATAAGTTGAGAGAAGAACGACTTGGAATAACCTTATCGGTTTCTCTTCATGCTCCATCTGATGAAATCAGAAAACAAATAATGCCAATTTCAAATAAATGGGGAATAGATGAGCTTCTTGAAAGCTGTAAAAAATATACGCAAGTAACCTCGAGAAGAATATCTTATGAGTATGCTATGATAAGTGGCGTGAACGATACGGAAGAGTGTGCAAAGCTTCTGGCAAAAAGATTAAAAGGTACGCTTGCACACGTTAATCTGATTCCCGTAAACAGCGTAACGGAAACAGGATTCAAAAAAAGCAGTGGAGAAACTATAAAAAAATTCTGTGATATATTAGAAAAAAACGGTGTTGCCGCAACTGTCAGAAGAAAGCTTGGTAGTGATATAAACGCCTCTTGCGGACAGTTAAGACGGGGAAACGGAAAATGAGAGAAGTTTGTTTTCAGCTAAAAACTTCAAGAAAATCTTTGGAAAGGCAAGGTTGGTGAAATGAAATATTTTGGAAACACTCATATCGGAAACGTCAGAGATGAAAACCAAGATTCTTTTGGAATAATCCAAATAGATGGTGCGGTTTGTGCTACTGTTTGCGATGGAATGGGTGGAGCGAACGGAGGAAGCGTTGCCAGTGTAACTGCATTAAACGGATATCACGAATATATAAAATCCAATTTGTCTTTTGAAGACGTATCTTCTGACGATTCATCAAGAATTGTGGAGGTTTTGAATGATGCTGTGAAATATGCTCATGAGCAGGTAAAGAAGAAGGTCAGAGAAGATGAATCTCTTGAAGGGATGGGAACAACTCTCGTTTCTGCATTTATAAAAGATGGCGCCGCCTTTGTTGTTAACGTGGGCGATAGTCGTTGTTACATTATAAATAAAGATAATAAATTTTTGAAAATAACAAAAGACCATTCTTTAGTACAAGAGCTTGTTGATTCAGGAATGATAACAGAGGCAGAAGCGGAAATTCATCCTGAAAAGAATTGCATAACGAGGGCGATAGGTGTTGATTATGATATAAGTCGGAGGCCAAGCG
>JAZRPU010000211.1:0-2459 GCA_045649365.1 Eubacteriales bacterium
TAAACGAATTTATATTAGGAGGAGATTTAACAATGAAAATTGCAATTATTGCAAGCGAAGGAAAAAAAGAACTTGTAGCTGAAATTTGTGTTGCTTACTGTGGCATACTTAACAGACACGAGCTTTGTTCTACAAGTACTATGGGAAAATATTTAAGCAATGCAACAGGCTTAACTTTTGATACTGTGTCTTTTGACGAACACGGTGGATTATCACAAATACAATCAAGAATAACATATAACGAAATCGATTTACTTTTATATTTCAGAGATCCTTGCTCTAATTATGACTATGATACCTCTAAAATTGATTTAATAAGAGTATGCGACGAAAACATGGTACCTGCTGCAACTAACGTTGCAAGTGCAGAAGCTCTTTTGCTTGCACTACAAAGAGGCGATCTGGATTGGAGAGAGAATTTCCAGAACATTCGTTTCGACTAATCATACAAGCTTTTATTTAAGATTAGTTTATAATCAATATGCATGATAATATTTGTAGAAAGGATTCCCTGAAGGGAAAAGTGTAATTGGAATGAATAACGTTAAAAGAACAGGATATTGCTCTCAATTTTCAGAAAATGATATTGGAAAAGAGATATGTGTTAAAGGATGGGTACAGTCCAAAAGAGATTTAGGAAACCTTATTTTCATCGACTTAAGAGATAGAAGCGGTATAATTCAGCTCGCTTTTGATGATGGTACGTCTAAAAACGTATTTGAAACTGCTTCTGCTTCAAAAAGTGAATATGTTTTAAGTGCTGTTGGAACAGTAAGAGAACGCTCCAGCAAAAATCCTGATATCCCAACGGGTAATATTGAAGTTTTTGTTACAGCTCTTGAAATTATTTCAAAGTCAGAAACGCCTCCTTTTGAAATAACCAAAAATTGCAAAGCTAACGAAAATATAAGATTAAAACATAGATATCTGGATCTCAGAAGACCTGATTTAATGAACAACATCTTGTTTAGACATAAAGTTGCTAAACTTACAAGAGATTACTTTGACGAAAAAGGTTTTATTGAAATTGAAACGCCTATTCTCGTTAAATCAACGCCTGAAGGAGCTAGAGATTATCTTGTTCCCAGCCGTGTTCACAAAGGCTCTTTTTATGCTTTACCACAATCTCCTCAACTTTATAAGCAGCTTTCAATGGTTGCAGGCTTTGACAGATATATGCAAATTGCAAGATGCTTCAGAGATGAAGACTTAAGAGCAGACAGACAGCCTGAATTCACTCAAATAGATTTTGAAATGTCTTTCGTTGATATGGATGACGTTCTTGAAATTGGAGAGGGATACGTCGCAAAGCTTTTTGGTGAAATGCTTGGCGTTGAGAATATCTCTCCTATCCCCCGTTTCACATACAAAGAAGTTATGGAACGCTTTGGATCTGATAAACCCGATATGCGTTTTGGCATGGAAATTAAAGATATTTCTCACATTGTAGCCGATACTGATTTTGTTGTTTTCAAAAGCGCAATTGATGGCGGCGGTTCAGTAAGAGGTATTAACGTTGACGGATATGCAGATAAACTCACAAGAAAAGAAATAGACAAGTTGGGTGAATATGCTAAAAGCACAGGCTCAAAAGGTCTTGCATGGGTAAGACTCACCTCTCAAGGAATAACATCCTCATTTGGAAAATTCATTTCAGAAGAAAAAATGAATGAGATCCTCAAAGCTTTCGATGCAAAAGAAGGTGACGTTATTCTCATTTTAGCTGATACAAACACGAACAGCGTTTTAAGCAGATTAGGACTTTTAAGAGTTGAAACCGCCAATAGAGTTGGTGTTAAAAAAGAAGGATATAAATTCCTTTGGGTACTTGAATTTCCTTTCTTTGAATTCGACTCCGAAAGCGGTGAATATGTAGCTATGCACCATCCTTTCACATCTCCTTTGGATGAATGTATTTCTTATTTGGAAACAGACAAATCCAAAGTAAGAGCAAAAGCTTATGACCTTGTATTAAACGGAATTGAGCTTTCAAGCGGCTCTATTAGAATTACAGATCCAGAGCTTCAGAACAGAATTTTCAAATTACTTGGACTTTCAGACGAGGAAGCTTATGAAAAATTTGGTTATCTTTTAGACGCTTTTAAATTCGGACCTCCTCCACACGGAGGAATGGCATTGGGTCTTGACAGACTTGTTATGCAAATGCTTAATGCAGAAAGCTTAAGAGATGTTATTGCATTCCCCAAAATTCAAAATGCAACTGAAGTAATGACTTCATGTCCAAGCGAAGTACCTCAAAAGGTATTGGAAGATTTAGGAATTGAAGTTTCGGCTTCTGACAAAGGTGAAGAAGAATGATAGAATTTTGTAACGTTGTTAAAAACTTTGGAAACAAAAAAGCTCTTAAAGGCATTTCATTTACCGTTAATGACGGTGAAATTATGGGCTTTTTAGGTCCTAACGGAGCAGGAAAAACAACCGCATTGAACATATTGACA
>JAZRPU010000212.1:0-3983 GCA_045649365.1 Eubacteriales bacterium
ATGGCTACGATCCGACTTCCATTTATAGGCGTTCTTTCTCCCTCTGTGTATAAAGGAAAATAAGAATCCCGCCATACTGTTTTTTCTCTTTGTGCAAAACCAACAATTTCGGCTAAAAGGTTTTGGTCAACAAGTCAAAATATATAAACTCAATGTAAATTCGGCTTTTATTCAATTGACTAAAACGGGAATTTTTTGTATAATCAAAATGTTCCGACTTGTCGATTTTGGAGGGAATTTTTCCCCTATTTGTCATTTTGAATCGGAAAAAGAATAAAATTTCAAAAAAAGGAGACCAACGGGAGCATTTTAATAAAAAGCTCGTTCGTCAAAGGTAAAAAGCGTATGATACGTTTCAAAAAAATCATAGCATTATTAATCGTTTTTGCCACGGTTTTATCAGTTTTTTCCTTAATTCCCGCGCTTAAAGTAAATGCTGCCGGAACGGAAACACCTTTTTATGACTGGAAGCAATACGACCCCCAATGGAAAGACGTTTACATAGGCAATAATACCATTGGAAACATCGGGTGCTACGTTACTTCCGCCGCCATGCTCATTGTATATGGCGGATTAAGAACAGAAGCCGACTTCGACCCTGCAACGCTTGTTTCAGAATTAAAAGCTGTGGGCGGATTCGCAGGAAACCTTATTTACAAGGGAAAAATAAACAAAGCTGTAAAAGGCTTTGACTACCACTCAGAAGTTCTTTTAGGAAAAACAAAGGCAGAAAAAACAGAATCCATCTCCTACTACCTTAATAAAGGTTACTATATAGTTGCAGGGGTTAAAAACCTTGGTCACTATGTGGCAATCCGTGAAGTTAAAGACGGTGTAGTTTACATGATGGATCCCGCCAGCGAAAGCACAGTGCTTTTCGATTACTACGCAGTTTCGGGTGTTACAAAAATCTTTTTATATACCTCCACAGGCAAAAAAGTTAACATAAACGACGGAAACTCAAACGTTGGCAGTACAACTCCGGACAAAACATACGTTAAAGGAATTTACAAAACAACCGATGACCTCAACTTAAGAGAAGAGGCTACAACCGCCTCCACAGCCTTGACCGTTATTCCCGAGGGAACGGAAATCACCGTTACGGAAATTGACGGGGGTTGGGGAAAAGTAACTTACAATGGCGAAGAAGGATACGTTTATCTGGAATATACGACGCTTATTTCAGAAACCAAAGACCCTTCAGAGCTTTCCAGCGAAGAGCCCTCCGAAGAGCCTTCAAGTGAAGAAGAATCAAGCGAAGAGCCCTCCGAAGAGCCTTCAAGTGAAGAAGAATCAAGTGAAGAGCCTTCCGAAGAGCCTTCAAGCGAAGAAGAATCAAGGGATGATTCTTCAGACGGAAACACAAGCGGTGACACAGGAGAAGAGCCCACGGACTACGTTCCCGGAAAATACGTTCTTACAGGAAGTGTTTATTTGAGAGAAGGACCCTCTTCCTCCTATTCAAAGCTTACTGCTATCCCAAAGGGAGCGGAAATTGAAGTTACTGAAATTTTAAATGAAAAATGGGGAAAAACCACTTATAACGGATACGAGGGATATTGTGGCCTTTCTTATTCAAAGCTTTTAGAAGCCTTTGAAGAGCCAAGAGAAGAGATTCCCGTTTCTACAACCACAAAAGGTCAGGACGTTACTGTAGATTGCCCCGAAGCTCCATATTACAAGGGATACTACGTAACCACAGCTAACTTAAGCTTGAGAGCAAGCAACACAACTTCAGCAGAAAGACTTGCAATCATACCCAACGATACAACGGTTAAAGTTACCGAAATTAAAAACGGTTGGGGAAAAGTAACGTATAATCAGATTTCAGGTTGGTGTTCTCTTGAATATTGCGAATACAAAGAATCGTATATCGAAGAAACCTTCCTTTCGGCAGACGGAATAGTTGGTGTTCTTTCAGAAGAAGCTGACCTTTCCCGACTTTGTGTAATCACTCGTTTCAGTGACGGAAGCAGTTACATTGTTTATTCAAACATTCAAGTTTCCTACGTTATCCCAACAGCTCCTTCAGTTGTTAAAGCAACCGCAAAATATGAGGGTGTCGAATATTCATTTAACATTCTGTACGTTGATTCCTGCAAGGTTTTAACAGAATCAGAGGAAACTTACGTTGTTGTTCCCACAACAGAAAAGGCTGAAAACGTTTTTGCAGATTCTTCTGTAGAGATTAAAACTTCTTTTGTCGGTGAGATTGACGGAATTAATTTTACCGTTATCTTTTTAGGTGACGTTGATGGCTCGGGTGACATTTCCACAACCGACTATCTTAAAATCAAACAAGGTTTTATGGATTATTCATCTCTCAACAAAACAAGTTTCCTTGCCGCTGACGTTAACGAAGACGGAAGCATTACCACCACTGATTATCTTTATCTTAAATCATTTTTGTTAAATAAGTAAATTGTGAGGTCTATTTATGAGCACCACTTACAAAACTGACATTGAAATTGCAAAAGAGGCTAAATTGTTACCTATTTCCCAAATTGCATCTTCCGTTGGTATTTCTGAAGATGATTTTGAGCCATACGGAAAATACAAAGGAAAGGTCAGCCTTGAATATTCGAAAAAAGCCCCCAAGGGTAAGCTTATTCTTGTTACAGCTATAACCCCTACCCCCGCAGGAGAAGGTAAAACAACAACAACCATCGGCTTGGCAGACGGTTTGAAACGTTTAAATAAAAACGTTGTTGTTGCGCTTCGCGAGCCTTCTTTAGGTCCTGTTTTCGGAGTAAAAGGCGGTGCCGCAGGCGGTGGATATGCACAAGTAGTTCCAATGGAAGATATAAATCTTCATTTCACAGGAGATTTTCACGCTATAGGCGCGGCTAATAATTTGCTCGCCGCAATGTTGGATAACCACATTCACCAAGGAAACGCCCTTAACATCGATCCAAGAAGAATTACTTGGAAACGTGCGGTGGATATGAACGACAGACAGTTAAGATTCATTACAGACGGGCTTGGCGGAAAAGCAAACGGTGTTCCCCGCGAAGACGGATTTGAAATTACCGTTGCTTCTGAAATAATGGCCATTCTCTGTCTTTCAACCTCTATAGATGACCTTAAAAAGAATCTTTCAAATATTATCGTAGGCTACACTTATGACGATAAACCCGTTACAGCGGGTCAGCTTAAAGCAGAAGGCGCAATGGCAGCACTTCTTGTTGATGCACTTAAGCCTAATCTTGTACAAACTTTAGAAGGAACTCCCGCCTTTGTTCACGGCGGGCCTTTCGCCAACATTGCCCACGGTTGTAATTCTGTTATTGCAACAAAAACCGCCCTTGCTCTGGGTGATTACGTTGTTACAGAAGCGGGCTTCGGTGCAGATTTGGGCGCAGAAAAATTCTTCGACATCAAATGCAGAAAAGCTGGTCTTAAAGCTTCCGCTGTCGTTGTTGTTGCAACGGTAAGAGCGTTAAAAATGCATGGCGGTGTTCCCAAAGCAGAGCTTAAAGGAGAGAACCTTGAAGCCTTGAAAGCGGGCATGCCTAACCTTTTAAGACACGTTGCAAATATAGTTGAGGTTTACAAGCTTCCTTGTGTTGTTGCTATCAACCGTTTCCCCGACGATACAGATAAAGAAATTGAAGTTGTATCCGCAGAATGCAAAAAATTAGGCGTTAACGTTGTTACCTCTACAGTTTGGGCAAATGGTGGAGCAGGCGGTGTGGATTTAGCAAAGGAAGTAATTTCTCTTTGCGATACCCAAAGCAATCAAGAGCTTTGCTATGAAGATTCAGCAACCCCTGAAGAAAAAGCAGAAGCAATTGTTAAACGCGTTTACAGAGGCGGGGGCGTTAGCTTTACCCCAAATGCAAAAAAACAGTTAGCCCTCATTAAAGAATTAGGATTCTCCCACCTCCCAGTTTGTATGGCTAAAACACAATATAGCTTTTCTGATAACCCTGCAAAAATTTGCGCTCCCGAAAACTTTGAAGTTACGGTAAGAAATGCGAAGG
>JAZRPU010000213.1:0-8924 GCA_045649365.1 Eubacteriales bacterium
TGCTTTAATCTTGCCTCGTTAGTTACACCCGGTTGTGAATATAAGAAGTTTCTCGCGGAATTATAAGGGATATAATAATCCTCGTTGAACTTGTTTATTCCCACCATCTGCATTGAAACCTCGTTACCGAGAGCTGCCATATCCTTCGAAAGATATTCAACTAATGCATCAGCATATTTTGAAAGCTTGAGGAAATAAGCATCTTCTTTAGCGGGATTTACTTTTCCGCCGCAGTCGGGACAGCAACCCTCTTTAAGCTGGGATTCAGTCCAGAAAGACTCACAGGGAGTACAATACATTCCCTCGTATGCGCCTTTATATATGTCGCCTTTTTCATAAAGCTTTTTAAATATGTTCTGAACTGCCTTTACATGTTCTTCATCCGTTGTACGAATGAATTTATCGTAGGATATATTGAACATATCCCAAAGCCCTTTTATCTCACCTGCAACACCGTCAACGTATTCTTTAGGACTTTTTTCAGCTCCTTCAGCAAGCTGTTGAATCTTAAGACCGTGTTCGTCTGTTCCTGTGAGAAAAAACACATCACAGCCCGTCATTCTCTTATATCTGGCAATGGCGTCTGTGAGTATTATTTCATATACGTTTCCTATATGAGGTTTTCTGGAAGCGTATGCGATGGCTGTTGTGATATAAAACTTTTCCTTATTGTTTTTCATATCTTTTTTCTGACCTCTCTGATTTATATTTTTTAAACTTCAACTCAAAACCTTCCGAAAAAGAAGGAATGCACAAGGCGAAGTATCCTAAAACGGTGGTAAACACAAACGCCTCGACGCACAAGGGAAAAACCCTTGACAAAATTATTATAACAATTAAATGCAAATGTGCAAGTATATATCTTCTGAAATATTTTTTTCGTTTAGAATATCTGACAACTGATTTTTCAACTTTCGCTTTAGCATCACACACTTTCGGTGATAGCTCATAATAAGACAGCAAATAAAGACTTTTGCACAAATTCAAGAAAAAAAGCAAAACCATAATTGCTTCTATAACAACGGAAACGTAAAACAACCACTCCCCTTTCAAGAATGGGAAGAAACGCTCCGTTTCATTGGATAAAACGTCAACAAACAACGTTAAAAGCCACCCGGGTGAAAGAGAAACGAGATAGCACAAAGCCCACGTCCAGAAGCCTTTAGGATTAAAATACCCTTCAAACAGAATAGAAATATCGGTTTTTCCGCCCTTTATAAGTCTTTTGGAAAAAGCTACGTTCCCCGCGAACATGGGAAAAGTTGTAAAAATCCAAATGCCCGCTCCCAAAAAATCCAAGGGGATTCCAAGAAAAAAGCCTGCAAAATCCACAAAAACGTAAATTCCCCACGCGGCAAAGGTTACAATTGCTGTGAGAAACCAACACAAAACAAAGGGAAAGAAATTTTTCTTTAAAACCTTTAATCCTGCTTTTTTTCCTTTTTTTATTCGGGAAGATATTATCTCCCCCGCACGAGCGTATTTAGTCATAAATATCCACCTTCTGAAAATTATATTCGTGGATATCATTTCCAAAAACTCTTTTTTTATTCCGAAAAAAGGAACTTATTCAGATAAATCTTCCGAGCAAAGACATTTGCTCACCTTTTCTGCCTTTTTCTTTTCTCTTAATTCTTTAAAGAAATCCGAAAGCATAGACGCGCATTCTTGTTCCAGAACTCCGCCCGTTACATTTGGGAAATGATTAAGCGGAAATTCATTCATATTGAAAACACTTCCATAAGCTCCCGCTTTTTTATCAAACGCGCCGAAAACCACACGTTCCATCCTTGCATTCACAATAGCTCCCGCACACATGGGGCAAGGCTCCAGCGTAACGTAAAGCTGACAATCGTGAAGACGCCATCTTCCAAGCTTTTTACACGCTCTTTCTATGGCAATTATCTCCGCATGAGCCAATGCATTTTCTTTAGTTTCCCTCATGTTTCTCCCATCGGCAATAACAACTCCGTCTTTAACGATAACCGCACCAACGGGAACTTCTCCATGCTTCGCCGCTGTTTTACCGCGAACCATTGCTTTTTTCATAAAAAACTCGTCAGTCATAGAGTCTTTCATATATAGCCTCGCATCAAATCTTTTTTACTATTCTATCACAAATTATCTTTCGTTTCAATATCTTTTTATCGTTATATGGAAAAAGACTCCGATACGTCATAAATATACTTCAAAACATCGTAATAGAATTTAAGCGCAGAGGGAATCAACTCTTCGGGAAACGAAGCAAACATTTTACCATCCACCTCATAAGTAAAATCTCCCTCATAGCCTATTTCTCCCAAAGCTTTTCCCAACTCGTTCCAATTTATTTTCCCGCAAAAAGGCAAAGAATGTTCATCGCCTTGATAATTGTTATCATGAATATGAAGTGCTTTCAATCTGTTTTTTCCAAGTGCGCGAACAAAATCGTGAGCCTCATCGTCCTGTCTTGGCAATCCAACGTGTCCCACGTCAAGACAAGCAACTATATAGGGACTGTCAATAGCATCAATGTATTTTATAAACTCCTCTTTCGTGGAACACGTATCGTGAATAATATGTCCTCTTTTCAAATCTCTGTCCCACATGTTTTCCACAGCGACTTTTATACCCAGCTTTTCGCAATACGGGATAAATCCTCTGTACAACTCCATGTTTTTCTCAAAAGCTTCATTCGGAGTAATCCATCTGTAATGAATCGGATGAACTATAATAGTTTCCGCACCCAAAGCCGAAGCAATTTCCAGCGAACGATTAAGTCTTGGAATAATCTTGCTTTCAAGAACGTCTTCTTTCAGATAATCTTCCAAAGGAAAAGAATAGGGCGCATGTGCCTGATTTATATATAAACCTGCATTTTCATAAATACTGCGAATTTTTTCTGCATTTTCAAGATAATCCTCCCTCATAAAGAAGTGATCATCGTCTGTCATAGCTTTCAAAGCAAAATCCACCGCATCAAAGCCCGCTTCTTTAATAAAATGTGATGATTTTTCCGCACCGTATTTTTCAAAAAGCGTTTCTACGTTGAGCGCAAGCTTTTTCATAATGGAATTCTCCTTAAAAACTTATCTGAAATAGTCGAGCATCTTGTTTGCTCTTCGATAAATCTCCTCTGCAGGTTCATCAATATGATAAACACCGTTTTCATAGAGAACTTTTCCGTTTATCATTGTCATTTTTATATTTTGTTTAGAGCCGCTATAAACAAGATTTTTAGCAATATCGTGAATAGGTTGCATGTTTGGTGTATTCATATCCACAACAATAAGGTCAGCTTTTTTGCCAACAGCGATACTGTCACAATCCTTAAGTCCCATTGCCAACGCACTACCAGCAGTTGCCATCCAAAGAGCATTTTCCGCATCAAATTCAGCCGCGTCCATATATTTAAGCTTTTGAAGGACACATGCGAGATACATTTCTCTGAACATGTCAAGAGCGTTATTTGAAGCCGCTCCGTCAGTACCAATTGCCATATTTAATCCAAAATCAAGCTGTTTTTTCAAATCAGCAATTCCGCTTGCGAGCTTGGCGTTTGATGCAGGACAAGTAACTGCCCAGAGTCCTTTTTCCTTGAAGATTTTCATATCATCGTCAGAAAGATACACACAATGGAATCCGCCGCCGCCAAAATCGTATATTCCCTTTGAATCAAAAAGTTGAGTAGGTGTCATTCCATATTTTTCAACACATTGATTAAACTCGTTTTCGGTTTCGCTGTTATGGGTGAAAACGGGAGCTTTAAGCGTTCTTGCAACCTCACCGATTCTGTCAAGCAACGCTTCAGATGCGGTATATTCCGCATGGAATCCCAAAACGTAGCTTACAAGAGAATTTTTTCCATTATATTTTTCAAAATTCGCCACAAGCTCTTCAGCTCTTTTAGGGTCGCCGTTTACAGAGCCGCACATAACGGTTTTGAACCCCATATCGATATTTGCCTTAACGTAGTCATCAAGGAAAAAATACATATCAAAGGAAGAAGTTATTCCGCTTGATAAATATTCCAGATTTGCAAGCTTTGAATAGGTGTATATATGCTCTCCCTCCAACTTGTCCTCCATGGGAAACACTCTGTTAAAAAGCCATTCCTGTAAAGGAAGGTCATCTGCAAAGGAGCGCAAGAAAGTCATAGCGGAATGAGTGTGAGCGTTTTTAAACGAGGGCATAAGCAAATTTCCGTTAAGGTTAATGTCCTCACAGCCTTTATTTTCATACAAGGGTGTGTCAGACACACTTATTATATTCTCACCGTCTATAACAACCTCTCCGCCATCAATCACCTTAAAGCCTTTTCCATTAGTCAATAATATTTTTCCGCCGTAAAAACGTTTCAAAATCTTCATCTCCTCTCCAAATTCCTTTTTCCGTAACTATAGCTGTAATAAGCTCATGGTCCGTAACGTCAAAAGCGGGGTTATAACATTTAGTTTCCTCGCGTGCAACGGGCTTTTCATAAAACATTTCAAAAATTTCAGTTTCTTTTCTCTCTTCAATAACAATGTCTTTTCCCGTTTTGCAATTTTTATCTACTGTTGATGAAGGACAAAACACATAAAAAGGTACACCGTAGTGTTTTGCAAGAACAGCAACTCCGAGAGTTCCTATTTTGTTGGCAGCATCACCGTTCAAGGCAACTCTGTCACACCCAACAAAGCAAGCGTTTATCTTCCCTTGCTTCATGAGAGAAGCCGCCATGTTATCGCAAATAAGAGTACAATCTATTCCCGCATTTTGAAGCTCATAAACCGTAAGTCTTGCGCCTTGCAAGAGAGGTCTTGTTTCATCACAAAAGGCTTTCAGCTCCACGCCTTTTTCTTTTGCGAGGAAAAACGTTCCCAAGCCCGTTCCGTATTTCGACGTGGCAAGAGGACCCGCATTACAATGAGTCAGAATTGTATCTCCGTTTTTTACAAGCTCAAGACCGTATTCAGAAATGCTTCTGCACATTTCCACGTCTTCGTTGTGAATTTTTTTCGCTTCCAAAAAAAGCTTTTTCAAAAGTTCTTCTTTGTTTAAGCTTGAATTTTCTTTTGCTGTTCTGATAATACGGTTTACAGCAAAGCTCAAATTCACCGCTGTAGGACGTGAGGAATTAAGATATTCCCCCACCTTCTCCAGTTCTTCTATAAATGGCTCTGCAGTTATTTGCTTTGCCAGAACACACATTCCGTATCCCGCGCAGATGCCAATGGCGGGTGCGCCTCTTACTTTGAGATAATAAATAGCGTCGTATATTTCTTCGGCAGTCTTTAAAGAAAGAACTTTTTCTTCCAAAGGCAAAAGGGTCTGGTCTATAATAAGAACGGAATTTTCATCATCTGCCAAAGCAACGCTTCCGTTTATTTTAATGTCACTCATTTCAAAAACTCTCCAAATCTTGCAACGGAATCTTTAACAAGCTTTTTAAATTTAGGAGCAGCATTGTTTGCCGCTTCCTGAACTTCTTCATGACTCAAAGGAGTTTCAGAAATTCCCGCGCCTTTGTTGCACACAAGAGAAACGCCAACTATTTCCATTCCCGCATGGCGAGCCGCAATTACCTCGCAAGCGGTTGACATTCCAATAGCATCAGCTCCTAAAATCCTGCACATGCGAACTTCAGCAGGCGTTTCAAAGCTGGGACCCGTTAGCTGAATGTAAACTCCTTCTTTCAAGTCTATATCGTTTTCTTTTGCCACGTTTTTAACGATTTCTCCAAGTCTTTTTGAATAAACCGCGCTCATATCGGGAAAACGGGTTCCAAGCTCTTCAACGTTTTCTCCAATAAGAGGATTAGGAACTTTGCATATATGGTCATTTATAAGCATGAGCGTTCCCGCATCAAAATCGGGATTAGCACCTCCCGATGCATTTGTAACGAATAAAATTTTCGCTCCCATAAGCTTCATGAGTCTTGTGGGGAGAACAACGTCGGCTATAGGATATCCCTCATAAAAATGGACTCTTCCTTGCATAACTACAACTTTAACTTCTCCTATATATCCAAAAACAAATCTTCCTTTATGTCCGGGAACGGTAGAAACAGGAAAGCCTTCAATTGAAGAATAATCAACAACCGCTTCTGTTTTTATTTCATCTGCCAACGCGCCGAGTCCCGACCCAAGAATTATAGCAACGTCGGGCACAAAATCCGTTTGCTTTCTCACACATTCAAGACACTTTTCAAGTTTTCCGTAAATATTCATAATATTAATCCTTTCAAACATCATTTTAAATGTCATTCCAAAGGCATTTCACCTTTTCGTCATTTTACCATTATTTTGTTTTTTAGTCAAGTTATTTTTTAATTTGTATTGAATACGTTAATATGTTTTTTACCGTTGCACATTTTTATTGACTATAATATTGATTTTGTAAAAACAATATGATATAATACAAATCGCTTCATCAACGTGTTTTTTCCTGACATGGAAGAATTACACATCTTAATATGTAAGCAAAAAATTAACTACAAAATTTCAGGAGGCGCACCATGAAACCAATGAAAAAATTGCTCGTGTTGATTTTGGTTTGTACGTTGCTGTTTTCTTCTCTCCCCGCAAAAGAATTCGCTTTTGCAGCCGACAGCAAAACAACGCCAAACAACGAGCCAACAATTTTTGATTCCTTTTTTAAAGAGGAATCACCAAATAGCACTGAAACAATATTTGTCGGTGATATCACATTTATTGACCAATCAGAAGATATTATTGGCGCAACCGAATCGTCGCAAAGCAAAACAACAATAACAGGCTCGCTACAAGACGAAAACGGAAATGGCATCTCCAATGTTACAGTTGCTATATATAATGTAACAAACAGCGAAAATCAATATTCAAAGCACATTACAGATAACTCAGGTGTTTGGGTTTTCGATAATGCACTTGTAGGAGATACATATCTTATATCTTACTATAAAGCGGGTTATAGCTTCAGCCAAAACAACATTCGTTGCAATGCTATTAGTAACGGTATAACCATTCAGACTGTAATCGCTTCTCCAATTCCAAACCTTGTTTGCAATGAATCGGATTACACCTACACAACAGATGCAACAAATGGAACTTCAACTATCACAAAATACACAGGAAGCGATACAGGCATCATTCTTCCTTCCGTCATGGGCGGACATCCTGTAGTTAAAATCGGTAATAACGCATTTAGCGGCAACAAAACATTAGTAAACGTTGCCCTTTCTGAAAATATTACCCATATTGGTTCTAGTGCATTCCTAAACTGTACAAGCCTTACAGACATCTCTCTCCCTGACACCTTAACAACCATTAACTCTTATGCATTCCAAAACTGCACCAGCCTTGAAAGCATAGCATTGCCTAATAGTATTACAACAATGGCTTCAGGTGCATTCTATCAATGCACAAAACTCAGCGAAGTGAACTTCCCTCTAAATTGGACTATCACCTACAATGACAGCAATACTACAAACACCTCTTACTATTACGACTTTTTCTCTCCTTTCAAAGGCTGTACAAATTTGTCTACTATTACAATCCCAGATGGCGTTAGTATAATTCCCAGCCATGCATTTAGAGATTTAACTTCCCTTAATACTGTGTATTTCAGTAGCACTGTTGAAAGTATCAGCTCTTATGCTTTTAGTGGTTGTACAAGTCTTTCAGAAATCACACTGTCGGACACTTTAACTTCCATTGGCTCTTATGCATTTCAAAACTGTGCAAGCCTTGCAAAAATCTCACTTCCTGATACTTTAACTTCCATTAGCTCTTATGCTTTTATCAACTGCACAAATTTAAGTCAAATTAACATTCCTTTAAGCTGGAATTATAGTGGCGGTAGCGTATTTAAAGGATGTAGCAGCCTTACTTCCATTGAAGTTCCCGAAGGAATTACAAAACTTCCTGATAGTGCTTTTAGCGGATGTAATTACCTAAAAGGAATCACACTACCTGACACTTTAACATCTATTAGCTCTTATGCTTTTAGCGGTTGTACAAGTCTTGCAGAAATCACTCTCCCCGACACTTTAACATCCATTAGCTCTGATGCTTTTAGCGATTGTACAAGTCTTGCAAAAATCACACTGCCTGACACTTTGACGTCCATTGGCTCTTATGCTTTTAGTGGTTGCACAAGCTTGAAGTCTATTAACGTGCCCTATGGAATCACAACTATAAACAGTTATACTTTTAGTGGGTGTACAAGTCTTACAGAAATCACGCTTCCTGACACTTTAACAACTATTAAATCTTATGCATTCCAAAGCTGTACCAGCCTTGAAAGCATAGCATTACCTAATAGCATTACAACAATGGCTTCAGGTGCATTCTATCAATGCACAAAACTCAGTGAAGTAAACTTTCCTTTAAATTGGACTATCACCTATAATGACGACAATACTACAAACACCTCTTACTATTGCGACTTTTTCTCTCCTTTCAAAGGCTGTACAAATTTGTCTACTATTACAATTCCAGAAGGCGTTAGTATAATTCCCAGCCATGCATTTAGAGATTTAACTTCCCTTGATACTGTGTATTTCAGTAGTACTGTTGAAAGTATCAGCTCTTATGCTTTTAGCGGCTGTACAAGTCTTTCAGAAATCACACTGCCAAATACTTTAACTTCCATTGGCTCTTATGCATTCCAAAACTGTACAAGTATCGAAAACATAAAAATTCCCGACAGTGTGAAAAGCATTGGAGGCAAGGCATTCAACGGTATTCCCAAAATAACGTTTTATTGCAATTTGAATTCATACGCTGCAACTTATGCAATTGACAACAAAATTCCCATTGTAGATACTGAAGAAAAAATCGATGATGAAAGCACTTGCTTAGACCGTCAAAATAGTTATTACAAAGTAAACGGAGATGGAATGTCAGCATCAGGTTATTTAGTTATGATTGCTAAATACTCTTTTGCAGAGGGAAGCAATGTAAACAACATTAAACTAACCT
>JAZRPU010000214.1:0-6319 GCA_045649365.1 Eubacteriales bacterium
CGTTCTTAAAGAACGAGATTTTGCAGACGTTGGTGCTAATAGAGATTACAGACCGTTGAATTATGATATTATAAAGGCTTGTTGGATATCACAGTTTGATTTTGATTCTGTTTATTACAGCGGCAGAAAGCAAAGAGGTGAAGCTTCATTCGTTTCTCTTGTGGAGCAGGCGTATGATAATTTGTCTTCTCTTGGTTTTAATACTGTAATTGTTCAGGTAAGACCGAACACAGACAGCTTTTACCCGTCGGCATATTATCCATGGTCTTCATACGTATTATATAAATACGGAAGATTTGCTCAATATGACCCTTTGAAAATAATGATTGAAGAAGCTCACGAAAGAGGAATCAGCTTTCATGCATGGATAAATCCCATGAGGGGAATGTCTACTGCAAATTTAGGGCTTATAGCCGATGAATACGTTATGACCCGCTGGGTAGGTACAAGAAAATTTTATACTTACAATTCCTTGAACTATCTTAATATTGCATACGAAGACGTGAGAGAGCTTATCATAAACGGTGCGGCGGAAATTGTCAGAAATTATGACGTTGGTGGTGTACACATGGACGATTATTTTTATTTTGGAGATACTCCTCAATTTGACAATGAGGAATACGAAAAAGCAAAGTCAGCAAATTCTAAATTAACGTTGCAACAATTTAGATATGACAATCTCAACGCGCTTATTTCTGGGATATATTCCGCTATTAAAACGGAAAATCCAAATGTTCAATTTGGTATATCCCCCGCTGGAAATCTTAACAGTATGTCAACCAAATATTATGCTGACGTGAAAACGTGGCTTTCAAAGGATGGGTACGTTGATTATATAATGCCACAGATATATTTTGGCATGGACCACCAAACGTGGAGCTTTTCTGATACTTATGAACGCTGGTCGGCAATTACTGCAAATCCTAACGTAAAGTTTACTTGCGGTATGACTTTGGGTAAAGCTGTTGATGGATATGATAAAACTGGCGATCAATATGCAGGCAGCGGCAAAAATGAATGGATAAACAATAAAGACGTATTTAAACAGTGCTTTGAATATGCTGTGAACAAGGATAATTTCGGTGGGTATGCAGTTTTTTGCTATCAATATATGTTCGACCCAAATTCGGGAGAGATCAATGTGAAAACCGCTGAAGAGATTTCCAACTGTAAAAATTACATGATAGACATTATTAAAGGCGAACCGATAAAATATTAGAATGTCAAGGAGGTGCTCTCTTGAATTTTGAAACAGCACACAAAGCTGCAGAACGTTTGGGTGTTACAGTCAGAGCAATTCAAAAATGGGCAAAAGAAGGTAAAATACCTTATTCTCACAAGGTGGGCAGAGATTGGATGATTCCCACCGATGCTAAAAGACCTGGGAAAAAAAGAGTTGTGGAGAAAAAAACGGTTTCCTTTGCAACTTATCCTTTGACGCGCTTTTACGTAGGCGGTGATATTGATGAATATATATCTTCTCTTGTGAGCAAAGATGAAAAGGAAATGGCAAAGTGTGAATATCTTTATATGACAGGTGAGCTTCTCAAAAGTGCAGAAATTGCCGACTCTTTCCTTAAATCTGCTGATGACGGAGTTAAAACAATGGCGGCTTTGTATAGCATTTTTTCAAATCTATCATTGGGACGTTTGGATAAAAGCGGATATGCTTCAAAAATTATTAAGGAGTCTTTGGATAGTAGCTTGGAAGAAGGGGATGAGCCATATATAGCCCTTGACGTTCTTGCATTTCTTGCTGTAAAGCTTATTCTTCACCTGCCTATTGAATCTATACCTAAAATGAAGGATTATGTGAGATTCTTGGACAACGGTCTTATGGCTTTTGGATGTTATCTTATTGCTTATGATGAGTATCTGGAAAAAAGATACGAAAAAGCTTTAGGTGTTGCAGAAACTGCATTATATCTTTGCAAGGAAAACTATGTGATAGGAAAAATATATCTTCATATTGTTTCCGCTATGGCTTGTATAAATCTTCTTCAAATGGATGAAGCAAAGAGTCATATTGAAAAAGCTTATGACCTTTCATATCCCGCGGGAATTATAATGCCTTTTGTTGAACATTATAACCTTTTGGGCGGTCTTTTGGAAAACACCTTAAAAGTGGCACATAATGAATATTACAATAGAATATTGGAGTTTTCTACGAAATATAACAGCTCTTGGTTTGAGATTTACAATAAAAACGTTGATACTCCCATTGCGGATAACCTTACTAACGTTGAATTTACAATAGCCATGCTTTATAACAAGGGCTGGAGAGTAAAAGAAATTGCCTCACACATGCATTTGTCAGAACGAACTGTAACAAATTACATATCATATATATATGACAAGCTTCATATAAACAGTAAAAAAGAGCTTGAAAAATATATGTTCAGATAATTTTTGGGCTTTAAATAGCGTTAAAAATAGTGTAAGTGATCAAATTGTTAATCAATGTTCGTTTTGACGAACAAACGTAATTTTGAAACAATTATATATATTTTTTTTGAAAAAATGCTTAAATGGTCACAGAAAGCTCGTTAAACACATTTTTTTGAAAAAACATAAGCAAATAAATGGAAACATGATGTAAAAAAATAGTTTGTAATTACTCATTACATTTTGTTCGTTTTGTGTTAATATTTTAATAAAATATACAAAGGGAATACGTTTAATTTTTTGTGTTCCTTATTTGCATGTATAAAATATACTTTGTTTAATTATTTATGATAAACTAACTAAAGGCGGGAAAGGAATAATAATATGAAACAAAGGAATCGTTTGTTTAATCGAATACTGTCACTTATTTTAGTGATATGTATGCTTGTGGCTCTGCCCAACGTTGTTCATACGGAAGTTTCGGCTTTGAACGAATTTTCCAAAACTTCAGATCCATCTACAATGGATTCGTGGAAAAACTTCTTCGGGTCATCCATTTTGAACACAGCTAACGCAGGTACCGTATGGACTGATAAATCCATTCTTACTTCTGCTGATGATTTCAGACAGTATGGTATTGGCATTGATGACCAGAACGGATTTTTAGCCGCGCTTTCTGTTATGGCGTCCACAAAAGAAGTAACTGGTTACGTTAACGTTCCTACGGATACTATGCTTGTTCTTGACCTTTCAAGTTCAATGTATGACAGAACGGGATACGCTACAGTTCTGACGATGGTTAATTCAGTTAATACAACAATAACAGACCTTCAGAATCTTAACTATAATAACAGAGTTGGTGTTTGTATATATTTTGGAGGCGAAGACCTTTGGACTTCTCCCTACACCAGCAGTAAAGTTCTTCTTCCCCTTGGAAGATATTCTCAAGCATCCAATAAATATCTTGATATTACCACAAATGGTAATGAGCTTGTTTCGTTGAACGTTGCTTCCGGAGTAACAAATGCAAGCGGAACCACAATAAGCGGTTCTCACGTTGTAAAAGAAACTGCCGGAACTTATACACAGTTGGGTATTCTTGATGCATTAGAACAATTTCTTAATAATGACCCAGTTGTTCCTGCAGATTCTAAATATCAACCTGGTGCGGCAAGAATTCCTGTAATGGTATTGATGACCGACGGTGAGCCTACTGCGGCTACCAACAACTTTACCGTTAAAGATGACTTTAAAATGGGTAACAACCAGATTTCAAACAGAAACTCTGCGGAAACAGATTTCTTTACTCAACTTACAGCTGCCTATGCAAAAGAAAAAATGGATATGCATTATGCAGCTACAACGCCTTTATTCTACACGTTGAGTTTGGGAAGAAGTGTAAGCCAAGACGTAACAGATCCTAAAGAGTATGATATTCTTGCTGCACAAATTAGAGCAAATCCCGGCAATTATACACCAGAAGAGGTAGCGAAAGCAAACAGTAATGAAGTTGTTAAATCCCACTGGGCTCACATGATAAGCGACGGCGGCGTCGTATTTTGGGTAGATAATTACGTTCCAGGAGAGTTTTATACACAAAAGGTCGAAGTAAGAGGAACGAGAACTGATATTGGTTCAAGCAAAGGACTTTTCCCTTGGAGTGCTGATCAGAGATATTACGTTGACCAAGCGTTCGTTGCTGAAGAAGACGGAAGTAACCTTGCTTACGTTTTTGGAAACATTGTTTCTCAAATCGGTGTTCAATCAAAGTATTTGCCCACGTTGGTTGAAGGCGATGAAGATACGGACGGATACGTTAGCTTTGTTGATAACATTGGAAAATACATGAAGGTTACCGACGTTAAAGGTATTATAACTAACGGTAGACTTTTCTCAGGTTCAGAGCTTGCGTCTTATTTCCGCAATGGAGGATATAATTATCTTCCTGATTACTTCAAGGCAGACCTTGTTGATTCTGTTAAAATACGTCTTGGAATCACCAGCGACTACGTTGCAGAAAGTCTTATTGAACGTGCAATTTCAGCGAAACAGCTCTATTCCAACGGAACACAGTATTCAAACTACATTGGTTGGTATGCCAATGCTTCGGGTGATTATCTCGGATTTTGGGATGGAACCGAAGCAGGAAAACCTAATACTTCAAGTCCTAACTATACAAATAGAACAAGACCTGTTTACGTTGTAAAGAGTTACGGTTATCTTGGATACGTTGATGACGCTCAGGGTGTTGTGGCATCTGATATGATGTATGCCGTTGTTATGGTAAAAGAAAATATAACAACAGGTGAACAAACTGTAGAATTTTCAGTTCCTGCCGCACTCGTTCCTATGGTTACTTATGAAATTGAGCTTGATAAGTACGATAATATTGAAACGTTTGATATAACGGGCGCAACGTCTCCTATGAGATTGATTTATGAGGTTTCTCTCGATAGTGCTATAAACGGAAGCACGATTCTCGATGGAACTACTGTTGATAGCGAATATGTAAAAAACAATACTAATGCAGATGGTTCTATTAATTTCTATACTAATGCTTATGAAGCAGACAATTCCCTTGGATATGGAAAAATAAACACATATTCTAACTTCAAGCCTTCTCATCAGAATGAAACGTATTATTTCCAAGAAGATAAAGTTGTATATGTTTATAAAAATGGATATTATACCGAATATTCGGGATATTCTTCTCCAAGTGTTTACGGTGATTATTATTATGCTGCAAAAGTATATTATGGCGGTTATTCTCCTCGTATAGGAAACATTTATAAAGCGCTTTCCGATGAGGCGATAGAAACGGCTAGGTCTTTGGGGAATGGAAAATGGTATATTCCAGAGGGAACAGTTCATGTTAATCTTGAAGAACAGACTGCATATAAAACTTCTAACCCTACTAATACTTTGAAAACAGAAAGTGGCAGAGGTATTGCGGCAATGCCTTTCGTTGATATCGAGGGACACGGAATCAATGATTGGAATCATTACTACGTTGTTGGTGCAACGTTGGGTAATAACGGAAGAATTACTGTTTATCCTTCTGCTGCAATCAAAATTAGTAAAGCCGTTGAAGAAACGGGAGGCGGAAACGCTGTATTTACCTTCCAAATTACAAGTGCAAATGAATCGTATGCTACTTATGACGCTGTAAAAACAGATGCTTCAGGCGTAGAAACCAAAACAACAGTTTCTTTTGCAAGAGGCGTTGCAACAGTTTCTATTAAAGATGGAGAATCTATTTTGATATTAGGTCTCTCTGGTGGAAATACGTATAGAATTACTGAAACAGAAACTCCTGATTTTGTGTTGAAATCCATAAACGGAAATGCATCTGCAACAGAGGCATTAGTTACTACCGTTAGCGGAGAAATTTCTGAAGTTAATTTTGTAAACGCTCCTATTGAAAAAGGTAATTTGAGCGTAACAAAAATCGTTGAACATACATTGGGCAATGATTATCAGCTTACTCATAACAAAGCTTTTGAAATAAGCATTTTACTTTCGGGAGAAGGAAGCCAGAATGCAACCTTTAAGGCAACACATTCTGCTAATTCTTCCATAGTTCAATTGACTACCGATGCACAAGGTAAATTCCCCGTAATCACTTTAAAGGGCGGCGAAAACATAGAAATTTATGATATCCCTGCAGGCGTTGTTGCAACAGTTGTTGAAAATTCAACTCCTCAAGGCTTCAAAGCTTCTTATCGTGAAAACGATGTATCCGGTGATGGCGTTGTTACTATTGTTAAAGGCACTTCCTATGTAGAAGTTGTAAACACTTACTCAGTAACAGGTAGTGACACCGTTGTAATTAAAGGAACGAAAGAACTCGTTGGCAAAACTCTTAAAGATGGCGACTTTACATTTGTTCTTAAAGATGCAAGCGGTGATATTGTTGAAAGAAAACAAAACGTAA
>JAZRPU010000215.1:0-3442 GCA_045649365.1 Eubacteriales bacterium
TATGATTTTCAGAAATAATTTTGGAGAATTAACGTTGCAAACAGCCGCTATATGTCCATCAGGAAACCTTATTGCCGCCGCAACTTTTTCTACTTCTGAAAATAAAATTTCCTCTTCAATTTCTTTATATGATATTTTAAGGCCCAAAGCAATAAACGAGTTTGTTTTAAACGGGGAATATCCTTTGGATATTGAATTTTTAAACAACGAATTTATCGTTTTGTTTACAAATAAATCCATTCGCTTTTTAAACAATAATTTAGAAAATACACATTCTTATTTTTATGGTGATAGAACTCCTTTAAAATATAAAATTACAGAACAAAACGTTATCGTTACTTATAGTAATTCCACATTGAGCCAAAATAATGAAGTTGAAGTATATTCCAAAGGCGGAGCAGACCATAATAAATTCATTGTCGATTCCGCTGTTTTAGATGCTTATTGTGAAGACAACTTATTACATTTACTTTTTAGCGATTCAATCAAAACCTATTCTTCAAATGATTTCAAGTTGATTTCTTCGCAGGAACTTTCCCAAAGCTTTTCAAGATTAATAAAAATCGATAATAATAAATTCTTACTTTCCAGAACAGATAAAGTAGAAATGTTTATTTATGATAGTTTAGCAAAATAATTAGGAGGATTATTGTATGTGGTCAATTTTGCTTGATTTAATATTATTAATTATTGCAGGAACAACTGTTATTTTTGCTATAAAGCGAGGACTTGTTAAAACTGTAATAAATGCATGTAGTTTAATTTTATCCGCTGTTTTATCATTATTTATATGCCCTATATTCAAAAGTCATTTTGAATTTTCAGGTGAACATAGTGAAGTTGCAACTTATTTTGTTGTGTTTATTATTTCTTGGCTAATAGTAAAAATTGTTGCAACATTACTTGATAAAATAATATCAGCTTTGCCAATAATAAGAACAATCAACTCTTTTGGCGGATTTATTATTGGCGTTTTATTAGGGGTATTCAGAATCTCTCTTTACTGCATAGCAGTAGGTGGTATAATTGCTATCGGCGAAAAAATCGGGTTAGAATTCGTTGAAAACATTTCTATCAATGATACTTATATTCTTAAGTATTTTTACGAATATAACCCTATATATTTATTGATAAACTTTATAATGAAATAAATTTGTAACCAACTATATAGTTGAATAATGCGATAAACAATATGAAAGGTAAATAATATGGCATTAAAATTTTGTACACGATGCAAAAAAAGGCTTGCTGTTGTTTTTGTTTCCCGCGTTGAAGGTGAAAAATCCGTAAACGAAGGATTTTGCTTACAATGTGCAAAAAAGCTCGGCATTAAAGCTGTTGATGATATGATTGAAAAGTTAGGAATATCTCCTGAAGAATTCGATGCGGCATCCGAAGAAGTTATGGATATGGTTCAAAGCGGAGAGCTTGCTGAATTAGATCCTTCTGATGATTCAACCGCACCTACCCTTGATTTTTTAAAAGAATTAGGACAGAATCGTTCCGTAGAACCACATAATTCAAATAATGAAAAACAAGACGGAAAAACATCCAAAGAACAAAAAAAAGCAGATCAAGCTCGTAAAAGTTTGAATCAGTTTTGTATTGATTTAACTAAAAAAGCTCGTAATGGTGAGCTTGACAGAATTATTGGCAGAGATAAAGAATTAGAAAGAGTAATGCAGATTCTTTGTCGAAGACAAAAAAACAACCCTTGTCTTATTGGTGAACCGGGTGTGGGAAAAACTGCAATAGCAGAAGCACTTGCTCTCAAAATAGTTGAAGGTACAGTACCATATAAGCTAAAAAACAAAGAAGTTTTGATTGTTGATATGACTTCTGTTGTTGCCGGCACTCAATTCAGAGGACAATTTGAAAACAGAATGAGGGCTATTATTGAAGAAGCCAAAAGCATAGGAAACATAATACTGATGATTGACGAAATTCATTCTATAGTCGGTGCTGGCGCTTCTGAAGGCGGAATGAATGCAGCAAACATTTTGAAGCCAGCGCTTTCAAGAGGTGAAATTCAAATTGTTGGAGCAACAACTCTCAATGAATATAGAAAACACATTGAGAGTGATGCTGCTTTAGAAAGAAGATTTCAACCTATAATTGTAAACGAGCCAACAATAGAAGACACAATTGAAATATTAATGGGCATAAAAGGATATTACGAAAAACATCACGGAATTACTATTTCCGAAGATATCGTCAGAAACATTGTCTTAATGTCTGAAAGATATATCACAGAACGCTATTTGCCCGATAAAGCAATTGATTTGATGGATGAAACCTCATCATACGTTGCAATGAACTCTCCTATAGTAAATAGAATAGACGAGCTTTGCGATCAGATAAAAAATGTAAAAGAGCAAATTGATTCTCTGTCCGCTCGTGAGGCTAAAGGAGAGGACGTATATGAAGAGCTAGCCAAATTAAGAACGTCTGAAATGAATTACAATAGTGAATTTGAATCGCTTTCAGCAGAAAGAGATAAGTTGGCACTAACAGTTTCAGATTTAGCTCAAGTAATCGAAATATGGACAGGTATTCCCGCAAGCAACATCAGCGAAAACGAATTTAATAGAATTCAAAGAATGGAATCAGTTATCAAAGAAAGAATTATTGGACAAGATGAAGCAATTGCGGTTGTTGCAAGAGCTGTTAAACGTTCAAGAGCAGGTATTTCTTACAAAAAGAAACCTTGTTCATTTGTTTTCGCTGGAAAAACAGGTGTAGGAAAAACCGAACTTGTTAAAGTGATGGCATCTTATCTTTTCAATGGCACTGATTCACTCATCAGATTAGATATGTCTGAATTTATGGAGAAACATTCTGTATCAAGACTTATTGGCTCTCCTCCTGGATATGTTGGTTATGACGAAGCAGGACAGCTTACTGAAAAAATAAGACGTAAACCATATAGTATTATTCTTTTTGATGAAATTGAAAAAGCTCATCCGGATGTATTAAATATTCTCCTGCAAATACTTGATGACGGAAGAATTACTGACTCACATGGAAAAACAGTAAACTTTGAAAACACAATAATTGTCATGACTACAAATGCGGGAAGCAAAGAATCGGAATCGTCAGTCGGATTTGGAAAGACTGCAAATATAATTGTAAAAGAGCGTGTATTAAAAGCTCTTGAAGGATTTTTACGTCCCGAATTTATAAATCGTATTGATGAAATTGTAGTTTTCAACAACTTAAACGAAGAAAACTTTGCCACTATAGCCAATATAATGCTTGGCGACTTAAAAGATATTTTAAGTAATAAAAATATCTCTTTATTCTGGGATGACAAAACAATATCCTATCTTGTGAAAAACGGATTTTCAACCAAATTCGGAGCAAGAAACTTAAGGAGATTGATCCAAAGAGAAATACAAGACGTTTTAGCCGAAATGATTATTAGCAATTACTCAACAAATAT
>JAZRPU010000216.1:0-7193 GCA_045649365.1 Eubacteriales bacterium
TGAGATATACTGAAATTTTCTTCTACAGGATACCTTTCCGAATCAGTAAAATGCCACCATTCCGTGTTAGACGGTCGAAATCCCATTTTTATCATTATCTCTTTAAGCATATATGCATTTTTGGTAGTTTCTGCATTTTCGGGGGAATCATAGTCATAGCTTGCCATAGCTTCAAAATCATCAAAGCCCGTCGGCATAGGAATCTCTTTTCCGTTTTGGTCAATAACCGTAACGTCAACTGTATTTCCCCTACTATGATTAGAAAAACCTTTTGTGGGGTCTGCCACAAAATCATCATTGGGATAAAAACTCCACATAACAAATTGAGCTTCCACAGGTCTGAATGCATCCCATATCTTAAGGCGATATCCTTTTTCTTTCAAAAGATTTTGAGCCTGCTTAAGCTTTTTAATCGTTCCATATCTTAAATACGCCTGGGAAAAATTATATATCATCTTTCCCGTAAAATTGTCTGTTGAAGAATATCTTATATCAACTTCTATGTCCTCTATGTAATCTTTTACAAGAACGATATCGACGTCAGACAAATTAATGCCTTTATCAAACATATTGACCAAACAATCCTTTCAAGCCAAAAGTAAACGTTAATTATTTAGAAAATTCTTTATAAAAAACTCCTACCAAAACGCCTAATTCGTTGCCTGGAGAAACAATTTGCTGAAGCTCCCAGCCTTGAGCGATATATTCGTTCAACACTTCTTCCGCTTGAACAAGATCCTTTTCTACAGAAAATTTTATTCCTTTGTTTAGGTAAACAAGTTTATATTCTTTCATAAAAACCTCACAATATTTTATATGTTTCTTTATTTCACATCAAAACAATAAGTGCGACAAAAATGATTTTTGTAAACACTTTGAAGAAAGCTCAAAACAAACTATCTTATTCCGTATTTTTCAATAATATAATCCATATCCTTATCGCCTCTGCCGGAAAGGTTAATAAGAACAGAGCCTTTGCCCATAGTTTGAGCGAGTTTTATTCCATAGGCAACAGCATGAGAGCTTTCAATTGCAGGGATAATTCCCTCAAGGCGAGAAAGGGTGAAGAAAGCGTCGATAGTTTCTTCATCATTAATAACGTCATATTTTACTCTTCCCAAATCATGCAGAAAAGCATGTTCGGGACCGCTCGAAGGATAATCAAGTCCGCTTGCAACGGAATAAACGGGAGCTGGCTCTCCATTTTCGTCTTTAAGCATAAGACTGTTGAAACCGTGCATAATGCCTTCTTCACCATATTGCAAGCTGGCGGCATGGTCACCTAAAGCAGGGCCTCTGCCGTGAGGCTCAATACCATATATGTCTACAGGGTCATTAAGGAATCCCGAGAAAAATCCCATAGAGTTTGAGCCACCACCCACACAGGCTACAATAGCATCAGGAAGCTCTCCCGTCATACCCAAGAACTGTTCTCTTGCTTCAATTCCCACAACGCTCTGGAAATCTCTTACCATCATGGGAAAAGGATGAGGGCCAACAACAGATCCAATACAATAAATCGCATCTTTATATTCCTTGCTATATGCATCAAAAGCCGCGTCAACCGCTTCTTTAAGAGTTGCAAGACCATGAGTTACTTCTACAACGTTAGCACCTAATATTTTCATTCTTGCAACATTTGGAGCTTGTTTCTTTATATCTACCGTTCCCATGTAAATATCGCATTCTAAACCAAAATATGCAGCCGCAGTTGCCAAAGCAACACCATGTTGTCCTGCACCGGTTTCTGCAATAACTTTTTTCTTGCCCATATACTTTGCCAACAAAGCTTCACCCATGCAATGATTGATTTTATGTGCGCCCGAGTGATTAAGGTCTTCTCTCTTAACGTAAAGCTGAACACCCGTTCCGATGCTGTTTGAAAGTCTTTCAAGATAAGAAATAGGAGTTGGCCTTCCTTGAAATTCCTTTCGTATCTTTCTCAATTCTCCAATGAATTTTGAGGATTTGCAAATGGTAAAATATGCCTCTGTTATTTCTTGCATTGCCGCTTTAAGCTCGGGAGCAATATAGCATCCACCGTATTTACCGAAATAACCGTTTGCATCGGGATAATGCTTAAAGTAAGTATCAAAATTAATTCCATTAAATTCCATGATTCTGTTTCCTTTCCAAACAATTGATTTTATAAATTCAGCAAATTTTCAAATTAATAAACTGTTGACCACGCCATCGCTTTGTTAAAAGTATCATATTTCCCCTCCGAAAAGTAAAAATAAAGCCCTCGACAGAAATCATTCTTTCCGTCAAGGACGAATACTAACATATCCGCGGTGCCACCTTGATTCACGTTAAAAAACGTGCGCTTTCAGAATACAAACATATTCCCGGCAATTAACGCCTGCCTCACGTTGCAGAATACTCGGCTTTCAAAAAAGCCTTTGACTGCACCCTCAACGGTCCATTTGCCAAACGGTTCTAACCCGACTCTCATCACCACGGGCTCTCTGTGTAGCCTTTTTTGACTTTATCTCCGCTTCAACGGTTTATCTATCAAATTTTTAGTATATACATTATATCATTCATTTTCTTTCTTGTCAATAGCTTCACAGACAATTTTTTTTCAAAAGAACAAAACTTTTTTTCCAAAAAGTATTGACAAACGGACATGTTTGTGGTAGAATATGTCCTGTTCCGAAGACAGTCGGTTTCGCCAAAAGCGATACAATGGTTAAATCCGCCGACCGAGGTGCAATGAAAAATGTATATTTATGGCAGTTTATGCCTTGTGATATCTTGTTCATGCCCCTCAATTGGAGCATGAATTTTTTGTTTATCATCAAAGAAGGGGGGATAATATGCCAAGCGCAGCAGTTCTTGAACAAAAGAAAGCTATAGTTGAAGCTTTAGCTGAAGAGATGAAAGGGGCGGCTTCCGGTGTTCTCGTTAATTATCAGGGAATCTCCGTTGAAGATGATACTAAACTCAGAAGTGAGCTTCGTAAAGCAGGCGTTGAGTATAAAGTAATTAAGAATACACTCATTTCCAAGGCAAGTGATATTGCAGGTCTTGAAGGTCTTAAAGATGTTCTCAACGGAATGACCGCTATTGCTATCAGCAAAGACGATCACGTAGCAGCCGCAAAAGCACTTTGCGAATATGCTAAAAAACATGATAACTTCGTTATCAAAGCAGGTTTCATCGACGGAAAGGTTGTTGGCCCTGAAGAAATCAAGACACTCGCAGAATTGCCTTCAAAGGAAGTTCTCGTTGCAACAGTTCTCGGAACACTCAATGCTCCTATCACTGGACTTGCAACAGTTCTCAATGGAACAATTCGCGGCCTTGCAACTGCTCTTCAAGCAATTGCAGACCAAAAAGGTGCTTAATTCGCCCTTTTTACATTATCAAAGCAGCTTAATGCTGCAACACATTAATTAAAAAATAAAAAAATTACATTTATATTTATGGAGGATTTTAAAAATGGCATCCGAAAAAATCAATGCACTTGTTGAACAAGTAAAAGAACTTACAGTTATCGAACTTTCTGAACTCGTTAAAACTCTTGAAGAAGTATTTGGCGTATCCGCTGCAGCTCCTGTTGCTGTTGCTGCTGCTCCTGCAGCTGCTGCTGCTCCCGCAGAAGAAAAAACAGAATTCGACGTAGTACTCAAAGGCGTAGACGCTGCAAAGAAAATCGCAGTTATCAAAGTTGTTAGAGAACTCACAGGTCTTGGCCTCGGCGAAGCAAAAGCTTTCGTTGAAGAAGCTCCTAAGACAATCAAAGAAGGCATCTCCAAAGCAGACGCAGAAGCTCTCAAGAAACAGCTTGAAGAAGCAGGCGCAACTGTTGAAATTAAATAAGTTTAGTTTTAAATTTATTTCTTTTAAAATAACCGAAGGACAAAA
The DNA here is from genome assembly GCA_045649365.1 of Eubacteriales bacterium. GTDB lineage: Bacteria > Bacillota > Clostridia > Oscillospirales > CAG-382 > SIG653. The sequence continues at coordinate 3,871 of JAZRPU010000216.1, forward strand.
GTCTTTCGGTTATTTTTTGTTTTTCTATTGACTTACAAACACCAAAATCGTATAATTAAAAAGTGAATGAAGTCAAAAGCTCTGATTTCAATGAATTAGTTTGGGAGCATGATACTTATGTACTTTGATGATATCAAATTAAACACAGAAATTAAAATAGCTCCCGCATTTATTGACAAACAAAAAATGCTCGATTTTGCAAGGCTTTATGACAACATTCCTCTTCATACAGATGAGGAATATGCTAAAAAAACTCCTTTCGGAAAGCTTATCGCTCCGGGAGTTATGTCTTTTATGTCCGTTTGGGCAAAATTTCTTGAAGCGGATATTTTTGGCGATGAGCTGATAGCAGGCAAATCTACAAAAATCGAATGGCACAAACCTGTTTTTGCAGAAGATACCTTGAACGCCAAAGCGGTTGTAACAAAGCTTACAGAACGAAATCACAAAAACGGATTAGTAGAAATTACTATATACGCCTACAATCAACATGGTGACCTTGTGCTTACAGATGTTACAGAAGCCATTGTAAAAAAACGTAATTCACAATGAATTTAATCTATTTAAATGACTTTTGGAGGAAAATATGATTTATAAAGATTTTAAAGGCAAAAAGCTTTCCGCATTAGGATTGGGATGTATGCGCTTTCCAATGCTCGAAACAAAGCAAAACGACGGTGACATTGATATTGCAAAAACTGAAGAAATATTTGATATCGCATTAAAAAGCGGAATTAATTATTTTGACACCGCTTGGGGATATCATAACGGAATGTCCGAGCCAACCGTTGGAAAGATTCTTTCAAAATATCCAAGAGAGAGCTTTTACCTTGCAACAAAATTCCCGGGGTATGACCTCAATAACATGGGAAAAGCAGAAGAAATCTTCAACAAACAATTAGAACGTTTACAAACGAGCTACGTTGATTTTTATCTTATCCATACCGTAAGTGAAAGCAATATTGAGCACTATTTAAACGATAAAAAATACGGTGATTTTTCATATTTTGTTGAGCAAAAACGTTTGGGAAGAATCAAGCATATCGGTTTTTCCGTTCATGCAAGTCTTGAAAACATGAAGCGATTCCTTGATGCTTATGAGGAGCATATTGATTTTGTTCAAGTTCAGCTTAACTACATGGATTGGAATTATCAAGACGCCAAAGCAAAAGTAGAGCTTTTAAACGAAAAGAACATTCCCATTTGGGTAATGGAGCCCGTCAGAGGCGGAAAGCTGGCTAATATCGACAAGAAGTATTCCGACAGACTTTTGAAATTAAGAGAAGATGAATCCGCTCCCTCATGGGCATTCAGATTCTTACAATCAATAAAGGGAGTCACAATGGTGCTTTCGGGAATGTCTTCAAAAGAACAGCTTTTAGAAAACATCAAAACCTTTTCGGAAGAAAAGTCCTTATCCGAGGGTGAGTTTGAAACTCTTGTTTCCATCGGTGACAGCATGGCGGGTAAGAACACCCTCCCCTGTACTTCTTGCAACTACTGCACAGCATATTGTCCCTCAGGACTTAATATTCCTTTTTACACAAAGCTTTACAACAACCGTTTGCTTTCTGACTCGGATAAAACATCGCCCATAGAAGCAACCGCACTTAAAGGGAACGTTCCACCTACAGAATGTATCGGCTGTCAAGCATGCGAAGGGGTTTGTCCTCAACAAATAGAAATTTCGAAAATGATGAGTGAGCTTTCTGAAATTACAATTTAACAAAACGATAAGTATTAAAAAGCTCCAAAGCGTTGGTTTCGCTTTGGAGCTTTTTTACAGTTGAAAATTAAAGTTAACATTCTTCGGTTTCTTTATCGGGTTGTTTTTCAACCTTTTTATAAATATGGCTCTCTACGTAATTCATCATTTGGTTATGGAAAAGCAGGTAACTCAAAGCGAAAGCTGCACCTATAATAACTGATGCTAAATACATTTCAACGCCGTTTAATTTAAGTAACACCACCAAGGTAAGCCAAAAGATACACATCAATATTATTCTGAACAAGTTTTCTTTTTTCCACTTCTTTTTATAAAAGGCTGTTTTCTCGTTTATGGAAAATGCGCTATTTTCTAATGCTTCCATTAAGTTTTGTTCTGCAACCTCTTTATAATTTTCATCGCTGATTCGCTCACCTGCAAAAAGCTCATTTAAAGAAATATCAAGAATCATACACAAATCTTGCATAATGGAAACGTCAGGAAGATTCAGTCCCCGCTCCCACTTTGATACAGCGTTTTTACTCACGTTTAATTTTTCAGCAAGCTGTTCTTGAGTAAGATTTTTGTTTTTTCTGTTTTCTTGAATAAACTTTCCAATTTTTATTTGGTCCATGGTTAACTCCTTAAAAACATATTCTGTAGATTTTTGTCAACCCAATAATATCAAATTTACTCGTTTTAGTAAACATACCGCAGGTTTACTTTTAAAAAAACTCGTTTTTTTCTCGAAAAAGTCAAATAAAAATCCTTAATTCTTATTCTTTTAATAGCAATAACTATTTTTTTCTTGTTTTATATTTGACAATCACACCTATTAGAATCTGAATAAGACTGATTACAGGCGGAACTATAGTTAACCTCCACAACTCCAAAAACGTGACATCTGTTGTTATTGCTCCCCAAACACCTATAAAAAACACAATAAACAAAGTCAAAGAAAATAAGAACACAATTATTTTTAAAGTTATTTTCAACCACTTTTTTTGACTTCCGCCCGGTATTATCCAATTCATAGCATCAAGCCACGCATCAAAAACTAAATCACATAAAAGCTCTAATTCAAAAAAAATATACCTAAATGGCAATAATAGAAGTTCAAATATACAACCCATGCTTATCCCCCGAAATACGTTCATTTAGTGGCGACCATGACAATAATGTTTGCACTCGACTAAAAAAGATATCGTACCTTACAGAACAAATGAAAAAATCCAACTCTTTCGAGTTGGATTTTGGTAGCGGAAGTCGGACTTGAACCAACGACCTGCCGGGTATGAACCGGATGCTCTAGCCAACTGAGCTATTCCGCCGTGCAGATAAGAGTATATCACAAAACTATACGTTTGTCAACCCCTTTTTTTATTTTTTTCATCAAATCCATCTTTTAATTTTTATCAAAACAAAACTTATAAAATCATGCAAAATCAAAGAAACTAATTTATTTTAAAAAAAGAATACTCAATTGCAAAGTAAAACGCACGGGTGATGGATAAAAAGCAAATTCAAGTCACTTGAAATAAACCCTTATCGCTACCATCGCAATTTGCTTTACAATTGGTTGTATAATTAATTTATCTTTCGGGGAGAAAGTCAATTT
>JAZRPU010000217.1:0-4919 GCA_045649365.1 Eubacteriales bacterium
TTTGTTAGTATTCAGTTGTTTCCGCACCAAATAACTATTCCCATTCCTATTGAAACAGAAGGTATGAGCATGGGGAGGGAAATTAACGCTTTAAAAAACTTTTTGCAGGGCATATTAGTTCATTCAAGGCACCATGCCAAAGCAAAAGCTAATGAAAAAGAAATTATCGTGGTTAGCGATGATGCAAGAAATGAGTTTTTTATTATTTTGGGGAATGAATCATTTCCAAAAACGCTTTCAATACTTTTTCCATCAATGTTTAAAAAAAAGGATGAAAGAGGAACAATAAGCAAAAGGAGAAAGACTAATAACAAAAAAACGGGAACTAAATAGATACCAAGGAGGCATGACTTTTTATTGGGTGTCACTTTTCTATCCTCCTGTAGCGATTAAGTGCATCAATTTTCATTTGTATATTGTCAGCTACGAAGCTTTTTACAAACTCACTTTGTGGTGCATCTATCAGTTTTTCGGGGATATCTAACTGTTCCATAACACCATTATTCATTACCATTATTCTGTCTGACATAGCAAAGGCTTCTTCTTGGTCATGAGTTACATATATTATGGCAACTCCGGATTCCTTTTGCAAAGACTTTATTTCGTTTCTCATGGATAATCTTGTAGAGGCATCAAGGGCAGAAAGAGGCTCATCGAATAAAATAATATCAGGTTGTAATACCATGGTTCTTGCAATCGCAACTCTTTGCTGCTGTCCGCCTGAAAGCTCTTTGGGCTTTTTATGACTCAATTCTGATAATCCAAGACGTTTTAGTATGTTTTCGGTTTTTTCTTTATAGTCAGGTTTTTATGGAGTTTTAAGGAATAAGCAACATTCATAAAAACCGTCATGTTTTCAAAGAGGGCATAATTTTGAAACACTATCCCCATGCCACGTTTTGATGGGGATAAATATGTTATATCTTTACCGTCTTTGAGTATTTTTCCGGATGTGGGTGTGAGAATACCTATAAGCATTCTTAAAAGAGTGGTTTTTCCGCATCCCGATGCTCCGAGAATAGATAAAAACTCTCCACTGTTCACTTCGAAAGAAAGACTTTTTACTACAGGAATATTTTTTTCATAATCTTTGCAAAGGTCAATAACTTCAAGTTTTTTATTGCTTTTCATTAAATCTTCCTTTCATCGAATTGATAGGCACTTCTTAATACTTCCATTTGCCAATCAAGTGTTCTTTGGTTTCGGATGTGTCACCGCTCATATTACTGTAAATAATATTGGATGGATAGTTGTCAACCTTAAATGCTTTATCTTTAAATATAGGTTCGGGAAAGAATTTTTCACAATTTTCATAGGAATAGGTATTGTGAAGAAAATCAAAAACTTCTTTTACTTCGGGCCTTGATTCTTTTCCTGAAATTATTCCTTGACCATAAAGAGCGTATGGAGAGCCCTCTTCAAAAAATAACAATTCCAAATTTGCACCATCATTTATAGCAGTTACTGCCGTACCTGTGATAGCAAGACCTATGGCGGCTTCTTCTTGGATAAGTGCATTTATGGGACCAGATCCTGATGAGGTAAATTGTAAAATGTTTTTTGCTAACGAATCAAAGTAAGAAAATGCAGCTTCTTCCCCTCGATTATTTACCATAGACAAAAGAAACATATATCCGGTACCTGAAGAAACGGGATTGGACATGGAAATGAGCCCTTCGTATTCCGGTTTTAACAAATCATCATAGCAAGTAGGAATAGAAAGATTTTTCTTTTCAAGAACTGAAGGATTAATTACTATCGCTCCGCCATTTCGATACTCCGGAATATAATACTTGCTTTTCACAACCTATTCTGAAAAAATGGAAAAATCATATTCGGATAGGTCGGCAAGAATACCGGCTTTTTCAAGCTTGTCAAGGTACGTATACTCCAAATCGTATGTAATGTCACATTCCGTGCTTTTTCCTTCTGCAAGTAATTTTGCGGCGTGATTTCCCGTAGGCATATATTCAATAACGATGTTTAAATGAGGAAATTCATTTTTCAATCGTTCTCTCATATATTCTATTCTGTAATCCTCGGCGCTTGTATAAATCAGTACTTGAGGGGTATTGGAACATGAAGTCGAAAGAACTGCGGTTACAATTGTTAAAAACAACAATAAAGATAAAATAATCGTTGATTTGGATTTTTTAAATGTTTTTTTCATAATTCTTATCATTCACTTATTTCAATTTTTTCATCATTAATTTTAATTTTATTGAGAGCTTTTGAAAAAAGGACTTTTCAGGTAAACACCCGTCTATTGATTCAACGAAACTATTATGAGTGAGTTTTTCGAAGAAAGTCTTTCTATATTTGTTTTCGGGGGGCGATTTTATTGCTGCACTATTATATTTTATGGAAGCGTTCAGATCCACTTCTTTATATTTTATTTGTGGTTCGATTTTTTTCCACAATTCTTTTCCTTTTTCTGAATTAATAAAAGTTAATGATACCCCTTGTTCGTTATGCATTTCAGGACAAATGTATTGAATGCCCCAAAAGTCAGCTAACGTTATGTCGCTTCTTCGTTTTAACGATTTAAAGGAACATGAATAGCAAGAAGGTCTTAAATATAAATCGGCTAAAAAGCCTTTCATAAATAAATCTTCAGATAATGATTTGGTTTGTTCAGTTCCGTCAGAAAATGAAATTTTAAGAGAGAAATTTTTCCAACCGAGTTTTTTATCCCTAAAATTAACTCTTTTAACTTCTGAATTTGAAGATATGTGTTCAAAATATTTCTTCCACGCCAAAGGCGAAGGAACACCGTGGCAAATTATATCTTGAGTTATAAGATTATCATATTTTTTGTTTAAAAAACTAAGTAATCCTTCTATCTGACAAGGAGTTCCTGAAAATAAAACCGTTTTTCCGGAATCAAGAAACTTTTTTGCGCATGCAAAAGAATCTCCAATATTACTTTGGAAATATTTCGACCCTTGAAGTTTATAAAGATTATCTTGAGAGTCAATATATATATGTTTCAGATTATAATTTTCATCCAAAGCTGCTCCAAAAATTATGCCCCCTGCATTTAAAACCTGCAACGCTAATTCGGAAAAAATTCCTCCAGAAGAGCTATTGGATATTATTTCATCATTGAGAGAATATGCAGCATAAGCATGAGGCTCTCTTTGGGTTGAAGTTTTATTAATAATCGGACAACTTTTTTCGCACCTATTACAGTTAATGCATTTTGAAGTGTTTATTATAGGATAAACAAATCCTTCTGAATCTGAAACCATTTCAATGCATTTTTGAGGACAAACATTAGAGCATGCCGAACAACCGGAACACATTTTTTTGTCTTTGATCAGAATCATTAAATCCCTCTTATTTTTTTAAAATCTTATTTAAGCGGTCTGTGAAAAAATTTTTTTCGTTTTTTTCAATGCCAAAAATCCACATTGAAACGATATAAACAGCAACAAAAGATAATATTCTTATTCCCATTAAAAGCCAAGAACTATCATTACCGAAATTCCAAAGGAATATTCCGAAAAGTACGGGGATTATCATTCCGCGTGACATTTTCAGAATCTTTTTCCAAAACAAAATAATGTTTATATTACATTCTTTTGCATAATAGATATTCATAACGATTCCATTACAGATAACTAACGATATAGCTGTTCCTATAGCACTACCTATAGCACCATATAATTTGCAGAGAAATATGGATAAAACCAAATTAACGCAAGCCATAATGCTGTATACAATGGATCTGAATTTGTGTTTATTCATTGCTCTTTGGACCTCGATACCTACATTTTGTATTAAAGCAATTGAGGAAGGAATAACAAGAAGCAATAAAACGTAATAAGAATCTGAATACTCTTCGCCAGCCCAATATAGTGTGATAAAGCTATGACCAAAAAATACAAGACCACATGCCACTAATCCTAACATTAAAAATTGAACACGTCCAACTTTTATAAACAAATTTGTTATCTCTTCTTTAATGATAGAGGGAGAATTTTTTTGATTAATAATCCTATGGACGCGAGGAGTAAATATTCCTGAAATGGATGTGGAGAATGTCATATAATAGCTAAAAAGAGTGTACCCAACAGAGTAAACTGCAACCGAAAAAGTTCCTTTGTATCTGGCGAGTAATAATTTGTCGATATTCCAGTTGATTTGGTCTACAATAATGTTTATAGCTATAAAAGACGTATAAACGAAAAGCTCTTTGAAAACGTTTTTTTCAAAAGAATGAAAAATAAACTTATTTTTAAGTACAAACAAAACGTAGTAAAGATATAAAACATCAGTTATTATGGCTATCAATAACGTGACCAAAACCACTCCGATAGAGCGATATCCTGCTAAAAGTAAGGGGAGGGTGACAAGCGGGCTGATGACTGTTTTTAACAATCCTAAAAGCTTCAAAAAAACGAACTTTTCGTTTGCTGAAATGATGTTGGAAAAAACACTCATTGGAAATGAAACAGAGAGGTTTATTGTTAAAAGAATCATAAGAATTTTTGCTGTTTTATATTCTTGAGCGGAAAGTCCTTCGTCAAACACAAGACGGAGGTTGTTTGATAAAAAAATTCCGCACAAAAAAGCTACTATTCCAATTATCAAGAAAATGACAAGAAACATTCCATTTAATTTACTTATAGCTTTTTCATCATTTTGTTTTTTGTATTTGGAAAAGAAACGTATATATCCGCTATTGAATCCCAAACTCAAGATGGATAGCATTGAGATGGTAGAAGATACTGTATTGTACAGCCCATACTCACTTTCTCCCAATAATTTAATCATAACAGGAGTGTACAGGAGTCCTATAAGTATTCCAAAAATAATTTGAGAATAGGATATAATCATCCCCGCTTTAATTTGATTAGTTTTCATTTTTTTTACTTAAATTCTGACATATATATTTTTTTGATTTTTCTTTTAAA
>JAZRPU010000218.1:0-2183 GCA_045649365.1 Eubacteriales bacterium
ATCATAAAGGTGACGTTGACGGAGATGGCGAATTGACTTCAACGGATTATCTCAAAGTTAAATATGCTTTCATAGGTCAAAAACCTCTTGGGAAAAAAGAAGTTTCCATGTCAGATATTGATAATAGCGGTGAAATTGACGGAACAGATTATTTGCTTATAAAAGCTCATTTTATTGGTAACGTTGTAATTTCAAAAGACGGATTTTTTTGCAATAAAAACGTTTCTGATTATAAATGTAAAATTGACATTTTCAATCAGAAGAGCATTGCTGAAGATTATCTTGAATTCAGGAATTTAATCTCTGAATATATTTGGACAAATATAAAAATTTCTGCACTTTCAGGCTCATTTAACGGAGCTTACGTTATGAAAATAGGTATTCAGGAAGTTGCGGAGCTTGATGTTACTGTTGAAAAAGAGGTGGGCGGAAAATTGATTAATATTCCGCTTTGTGCTGATTTGGTTGTTTTGAAAGACGGAGTATTTTATTCCATCGAAGAGGCTTATGAACAAAATATTCTTTCCGTTGAAGACCTTGGAATCGCAAACAGTATATACAAAACAAGTATAGCAACTATGGAACTTGGCTTTGCATAAAGCATCGATAAAAGATTAAGTAAATAAAATGCGTTTTTCACAAGGTTGCATATATTAAAAATTTGTGTGGCGAACAAACGGGGCTGTTGCAAACGCTTTCTTGCGTTTGCAACAGCCCCGTTAATTTTTTTTGACAACCTAATAATAAAAAAGCGTGGGAATAGCATTATTGAATATAAAAGTATGAAAAGTGTCTTTCTGCTTTTTGAATTTTTGAAAAGAGAATTGTGATAATTAAATAAAAAAGTTGAAAGAGTTTTGGGAGCTTTCTCGTTTCAAAAATTATAAGTTTTTTCTCAACATCTTGTTAGCTTAAAACTACAAAATTAATAAGAGGGGAGGGATTAATTTATTGTTTTTATATTATCAGTATTAATTTGGCTTCTGAAGTCTTTTTTGCGATTTTTTTGCCGCGGCAACTATATCCTTATTTCCGCTTTTCAGCTTTTCTGCAATTTTTTCTGCTATAATTCCGTCTTCATCCTTATAATAGCTTAATGCTTCAATAGATATAAAAACCCTGTTATCTTTTTCATCGTGATAATCTATATATTGAAAGAAATATGGTTTGGCTTCTGCCACTTGCCACTTGGCTAACATAATCATTGTTAAAGGGAATCTCCTTGCTTCTTCAGGATTTTTAAGAATTTCCAAATAATTTTCTATATATCGTTTATCTTTTATCCTGTAGAATGCATTATCATAAAATATTGCTTGACATAATTTGTTTTTCTGTGATGAGTTCATATAATTATTAATTATAATCTCTGTGGCTGCTTTGTTTCCCTTTATGCCCACAACTCCCACCAATTCAGCGGAAATACCTTCATCATCAAAACGTCCTATATACTGTGATATAATGTTTAAAAGCTCTGAATCTTTATTATCGCGATGAGTAATATCTGCTAAATATTTGTATCTATATCCAATGTTTTGTGCTTTTTTAAGCATCTCGTCAGCTATCATCACGTCATGCTTGTTTAATTTGTTTTTTCGCCACTCTTTTTCTTCTTTTATGGCAAAATTATATATAACGCTTGAAGAAAAATCATTATTACTCATCATTTTTTACTCCAAAACCATATCGCCAATGGATTTTTCGCCTGATACCCATTCGCCAAGAGAATTAGCCCATTTTTCTGTAAAAAATGCACCATAAGGAATCTGCTTTTCTCTTCGTTTCTTACCACCGAACCAAGCCCACAATGCAGAAGGGATTCCAATAATAATCAAATATAACGGTCCTAATATAAGAGATTGAATTGTGTGTCCGTATTCATGAACTAAAAGGCGGTTTGAAAGCTCTTCACGGGTTATTTTTCCCTCGTATTTCTTCGAGAAGAATGGGTCAGACGTTACAAAAACAAATAGTCCCAACGATACGCTGGACTTTAAGTTCCAAACTGTAATAAATGCCCCGTGATACCAAAAGTGTTTACGACTATAGTTCATCAAAAAAATAATGAATCCAAGAAACGATTGTAAAAATCCCCAGGTGCATTGCCATATTTTATATAGAATTGTTTTCATGAAAAACTCCGTTAAATATATGATTTTCGAATTAATTATATCATATAAATAAAA